>ONWZ01000093.1 GCA_900321645.1 uncultured Eubacteriales bacterium
TCACATTTTAGCAACTATATCTCAATAATCATTCATAATTTACCTCCTATTTATTGATTACTCTGCCTCTTTCGTCTAAATTCTTTTTGGCTTCTAAGTTTCGATATATCTCACATATCCGCAATTTAGATGCATAGAATACTTTGTCAACTTTGAATGATTTATCCTCAATCTTATCTTTGAGACGATTGACAAGCTGATAGATAAATCTATCGTGCGTGACTAAATAACTTTTTTTGTTTAACTTAAAGCGATAATATGTGTTTCTTTTAGTTTCAATATTATGCTTCAAGCAAAATTCCTTTACTCGCATAATAACAGCAAAATATTTAGTTTTTTCATCATCACTAAGCTTACGTCATTTAGAAAATGGTTTATCAAATAACTTATCTTCCATTATTTCTTACTCCTTTGCTTAGTAATAATCACATCTTTGATTATTTTCACTAACTGCTCAATAGTATCTGTTTGTCTATCACTTGCCACTCTAAAAGCTTCCAAAGCTTTTTGGTTGTCAATTAAGAATTCTTTAATTAGCTTGTAGTTTTGACTATCTTGATTTATCTTTGACTCAGATAAAAGCAAAGAATTATGAATAATATCAGTTTTCTTTGCTTTATATAAATTAGCTAATTTATCAAGCAATTCTCAATCTCTTTCTGAAAAGTGAACTTTTTTTCTTTTATAACTCATAACTATCTGCCTACCAATCTTGTCATATCTGTATTTAAGCAGTTTTGCTCTAAACTCTTATTTCATAAGAATTTCATTTTGATATGCACATCATTACCAGACATAAAGATTGCTTGTCCTTGTTCCCCAGTCTTTAAGAAATTAATTTCTTCTTTCTTAAGTCCTCCAACTTCAGCAAGCAATTGGTTTAGACTGGTAATATCATTAGGCAAAAGCTTAAAGATAAACATAAATTGACAACTATTAATAATTCCAGTAGTTAATCTAATGATTTCTTCATCACTCACCATATCATTAATGTTTTGAGTGATTAGAATACCTCTACCCTTATACTTTCTAATTCTTTTGATAAACCCATAGAACCATTCTAATGGTGCTGGGAATTTCTTATTAATTAATAAATGGAACTCATCACAGAATACTGCTGTGTGATAACATTTATCATCATCAAATAAAATTCCTAGCTTTTCATTGAAGTCTTTATTCTCAATACATAAGTCCTCAATAAATCTCAACAACAATCGCATTTGTGTTGATTTAATTCTTTGTGGTACACCAGACTTATTTAGCTTTTGAATATTAAAGCTAATGATACGGTTATCAAATTTAATATTTGTATAACCATTCCATAATCCACTATATACTCCATCTTTAGCAAATTGGATTAGTGGGTAATAAATACTTTCCAAGCTTGAGACTTTATATTTGCTTTTCAACGGTGCTTTTCTTGCTTGTTTTAACAACATCTCTGCTTGATTAGCTATATCAGTAAATATCGGCCAATCTTTCTTTTTGATTTTTTTAAAATCACTTGATGGATAAATGTGTTTTTTGCTATAAGCTAAAACAACAATATCAATTAATATTGACATTGCTTCTTGATCAAGTTGTCCAGCATATAGTCCATCAAAGAATTCTTCTAAAAAGAAGAAATGTTGTTGTCAAGTGTTATGGTTATCAATTTGTCCTTCATCATCACTGGTAGAGAAGATTTCAAATGGATTAATCTTACCACCATCACTACTTAGCCCAGAACAATCAATAACATCTCCATGAAAGTTATTAACTGCATTAGTGTATTCGTTTTCTGCGTCAATTAAAAAGATTTTTCTAAATCTTGGATTGACAATGAAATTCCTTAACATCTTTTTAACAGCTGTAGTCTTTCCACCACCAGGTTTACCAAAGCAGAAGGTATTTCACATATTAATCTTGTCATCTACTTTAGTAAAGTCAATCATTAATGGGTTAGCACCATTAATCTTGTAGCCATACAAGTCACCCTTTTCATCTAAGTAATCACTATATACAAAAGGATAACTTAATGTCAAACAAGTTGAACCAAGCATCATATTACATTCTTTCTCTAAAATGCTTTCAAATATTGGCATATTAGCTCGATAAGCGTCTCATTGTTTAAATGAACAATAGTTCATTTTCATCTTAGACTTATTTAAAGCAGTTTTAATTTGCTTTTCTCTAACTTTTAATGCTTGTTTACTATTAGCACAAAAAGTGATTAAGTATTTTACAATCTTAATCTTTTCATCACCATTAGCTACATCATCTGCTAAATCTTGGATAGAAGCTAATTCGTGTTCTTTTTCTGCCTCTTGCACAATATTCTTAGCTTTTCTATCTAAAGCTAAAGTATTTAATCTGGTAATATATCTTTGCTTTGGATCTTTATTTCAATTGGTTGTAGTTGTTTCAATTGATTTCATAACCATATGAATGGTTGTCTCGTCCATGTTGAATATTCCTTGATTCCAAAATGGCTCAACAATTTTGCCAATACTTGTAACAATTACAGTTCGATAAAATTTAGCTTTGTTCTTAATGCTTTTATCTATAACATAACCACGTCTAAAAAAATCTAATGATTTTTCCGCTTCTAATGATGGGATTAATTTTCCAATACAAGCATTTGTAGCTTCTTTACTTGCTGGGGAAATTCTTAATCCAGCA
>ONWZ01000134.1 GCA_900321645.1 uncultured Eubacteriales bacterium
ATGGTGGGCTGTTAGGGATTCGAACCCTAGACCCACTGATTAAGAGTCAGTTGCTCTACCAACTGAGCTAACAGCCCATTATTATTCTCTTTTTGCAAAGACAATTAAGATTATAGCATATTTCCCTTATTTTTTCAACCAATTTTCTATATTTTTTTTACTTTCTTATAAGTAATTATACTATCTCTTAATCTGCTAGATTTAAATGATAAACCTCTAACGCCTATGAACGAATTAAATGTGATGTCTTTAGGAAATGTTTTGAGTACTTTTGGTATATCATATATCTCTGGTTCTTCTTCCATATAATCACTTGAATACAAATCAGTTTCATATAAATATGCTAAAAGCATTTTACCATCATCATTAAGTAAAGGAACCATCATATTAAATAACATTAACATTTTATCTAGTTTATTATACGCAGCAATATTTGATAATAAAATATTATCAAAGCTACCAGTTATTGATGAAGTGAAAATATCACCATGCCCAAAATTAATTTGTACATTATCTAATCTTTTTCTAAGCTCATGATATTCTTCATCACTATTTAAATATTTATTTACTTTCTTTACAATCTTACTACGGTCTCTATCAGCACTAAATAATTGTTCCCTAATTACAACACCGCGGTAATTCATAAGCACTTCATCCCAAAAATATTTAACTTCCTAGTTAATCTCTTTTAAAAATCTACTTATTTTAGCATATAATTCCAAATTAAAAGGATTATCTAAAGTACATATCTCCCTAGATCCTAAAAACATTAAATATTCATTAATTGTTAAAGTCATTATGGCTGCTTTCTTTAAGTAATAGTATTCTCTTGCAAAAGGACAAATATCAAAAACTGTTATATCTTTAGCACCGCACAATATGGCATTTAATGCTTGATCACAAGATGAACCAACTGTAAGTAATGATTTGCCATCAAAATCAAAGCATGGCAAATAACCCACAATATTTTCAGTTGTGAATGGATAAATATAGCTAAAATACTGTGTATGAGAATAATCACGATTGCACATTTGTTTAGCTAATTCAAGTTTTTTCTCAATTGAAAATTCCATCGGTTTCACCCCGATGGAATATTATATCTTTAATGAACTATATTGTCAAGAATACCATAAGAAAAGATCATCATAATAACTCCAGCCATTATTACTCCCAAAATGGCATATAACATTGCTTTTTTCTTATTCATATTAAGAAGGGACGCAATTAAACACCCTGTCCATGCCCCCGTTCCCGGAAGTGGAATGCCAACAAATAACATAAGTCCAATATACTCTAACCTTTCAATTTGCTCTTTCTTGCTCATAGCTTTGTTTTCTAATTTATTAACAAGTCCACTAAATAACTTCGTCTTCTTTAGATAATTAAAAATTGGAGTTATCAACCATAAAATAAAAGGTATCGGAATGATATTCCCAATAAAGCACACGATAAAGGCTCTTACAATATTAAGATTTAATAATGCGGCTGCAATTAAACCACCACGCAATTCCAATATTGGCATCAATGAAATAATAAAGACAATTAATTCTTTTCCATATTTTAAATTTGTTAAACTGCTGAAAGATTCTACTAATGTTTCAGCTAAATGGCTAGCCATAATATCACCCTCACTATTTATAAGTATAACATAATTTAAAAGTAAAAAAAAGACTATCGTAAGATAATCTTAATTTTCTTTTTTCGTTGTTTTCTTTGTTTCATTAGCTGTAACAATATCTAAAGCTTTTTGATATATTAAATCAAATTTAATATTTTCCATGCTTACTTCTTTTAAAATTGTTTCTTCATCAACTTTATACATGTCAGCCATTTCTTTAACTCTTGCCTTAGTTTCTTTATCAGTTGCTTTAATCTTTTCAACCTCGACAATAGCTTTTAATAAATAACGATATTTAACTCTCTTAGCAGCTTCATCTTTCATTTGACTAGTAATATCTTCTTTTTTAGCTTTCGTATACTGATAATACATTTCTTCAGAAACACCTTGCATCGCCATTCTTTGCATAAATTCATTATACATATGCTCTACTTCATCGTCGATAAGTTCTTGACAAATATCAGCTTTCATATTTTCAGCAGCTTTATCTAAACATTTTTCTTCATAAGCATGTTCTTCTTCGTGTTCTTTTTGATGTTCTATTTCAGCTTTAATTTCTTTTTCAAGTTCTTCTTTAGTATTAACATTTTCCATACCTAAATCTTCAAAGAAATCTTTATCCAATTTAGGAACAACTCTTGTTTTAATTTCATTAACTTTTACTTTAAAAGTAACTTTTTGACCTTTTAATTCTTCTGACATATAATCTTCAGGAAAAGTTAAGTCAATATCTTTTTCTTCGCCTTTTTTCATTCCAACAATCGCTTCTTCAAAGCCTGGAATGAAGGTATGACTACCGATAACTAATGAATAGTTTTCAGCTGTGCCACCATCGAATGCTACACCATCTTTTAATCCTTTAAAATCAATAATCGCTGTATCACCATTAGCTACCTTACCATCTTTTGCAACAATTTCAGCATAGTCTTCAAGTAAATGATGAATACGATCTTCAATCTCTTCCTTTGTTACGGTAATTTTATCATGTTTTACACCTAAATTTGTATATTTACCAAGTTCTACTTTTGGTTCAGATACAAAAACAAATTTAACGTTTAATTCTTTTTCATCACATTTAACTAAATCTACTTTAGGTTCAATAACAGGCATTAATTTTTCTTTCGTTAGTAATCTTGTATATTCTTTCTTAACGGCCATATCAGCTGCTTC
>ONWZ01000051.1 GCA_900321645.1 uncultured Eubacteriales bacterium
CAACATATCGATCATCATTGCTATGCTCGTTGGTGCAATATTTTTAAGTAGAGCATTTGATAGCATTAGTTATAAAATAAAATATGATAAAAAAATATATAATTTAAGCATTATTTCCAGTTTAATATTAATGATAAGCACCACGATTATATTAATAATTATGAATTAATATGAATTATTAATTCATATTTTTTGTGTAAATTATTGCAAATATATATATTATATTTTATAATATATATAAGAGTAGAATTGGATGATTCTATTCAAATGGTGACCAAAATGGAAAAGAAAAAAAATTGTACTTATGACAATTGTCGTTTTTGTCGTGTGTTTAATCATAACTGGAGCAAGTTATGCCTTTTGGTCTTGGAAACTGTCGCAGCAAATCAGCAGGAACCGACTTTGTATCAAATTATTTCTATATGAAGGCACAATCATAAAGAAGATAAAATATACGTATGTATAACTTATCTTCTTTTATTTGTTTGAAATATAAACTGTTTTATTATATAATTGTATTGAGGTGGTATTATGTATTGTAATAATTGTGGGAATCAGGTTGCAGAAGGTACTCAGTTTTGTCCTAAATGTGGCCAAAGAATAAATGGTCAAACTCCAATTGCTTATGTAAATGATGAAGCCAAAAGTGTTGAAGGAAAACGAACTGCATCAATTGTCTTAGGCTGCTTATCTTTGTTTGGGGTATTTGTTTTATTCTTAGCACCCATTTCATTTGTTTTATCAATAATTGGTTTAATTATAGGAATTAAAGCTAATAAAGTAGTCAAAAACACGGCAGGTATCATTTTAAATGCAATTGGTTTATTTTTATCATTTATTGTAGTCACAATATTAGCATTAATTATCATGTTCTCGTATAATTTTATTCGTTATGGTACTGACGAATATGGTAATATAATTAATAACTTCATCGAAGAATATAGTAATGTTGATCATGATTTTTAATTAGATGTTTTAGAACATCTATTCTTTTTAAGGAGGTGTATTTATGAATAATAGTAACATGGAACATATTGATAAGTTACTTGCGACTGTTCCTCATAATCCTGGTTGTTATCTTATGAAAGATAAACAAGGATGTATTATTTATGTCGGTAAAAGTAAGAATCTAAAAAATAGATTAAGCTCTTATTTTAAACAAACACATACAGGTAAAACGATGATGCTAGTAAGAGATATTTATGATTTTGAATATATTCTTACTAATTCAGAAGTTGAATCATTATTACTAGAATTAAATTTAATTAAAAAATATACCCCTAAATATAATATTTTATATAAAGATGATAAAAGTTATCCATATATAGAACTCACTAATGATAAATATCCAAGATTATTAATTGTAAGAAATCCGAATCTTAAAAGAGGGGGAAATCGTAAACTATTTGGGCCATACCCCAATGTTGGAGCGGCTAAAAAAGTTGTTGAAATATTAAATCGTCTATATCCTTTACGAAAATGTCATCATTTACCTAAAAAAGAGTGCTTATATTACCATATTGGTGAATGTCTAGGCTACTGTGTTCACGATGTTAATCCAGATGTTATTAATGAAATGAAAGAGGAAATTATTGCCTTCTTTAATGGTAATAACGATATGGTAATTGCCAAATTAGAAAGCAAAATGCAAATGTTTTCTGATAAATTACAATTTGAAAAAGCATTGGAATATCGCGATATTTTAGATTATATTAAAATTACTTTAGAAAAACAAAAAGTTGAACTTGATGATAATTATAATCGTGATGTTGTTGGTTATTATGAAGAAGATAATTATTTATCAATTAATATTCTGTTTATTCGTGGCGGTAAATTACTTGATAAAAAGAGCAATTTATTTCCAATGATTGGTGATGTATCTGAGGAAGTTAATAATTATGTATCTAATTTCTATGATAAACATCAAACTAAAGTAAAAGAAGTAATGGTACCAGATATTATCGATAAAGATTTGATGACAGCAACCTTTAATTTAAATTTTGTAACCCCACAAAAAGGTACTAAGAAAAAAATCTTAGATCTTGCTTATGATAATGCAAAAAACTATTATAATGAACAAATATCATTAATTAAGAAGGATGAAAAAGCTTTAAATGATAGTTTAATTGAATTAGCTAA
>ONWZ01000053.1 GCA_900321645.1 uncultured Eubacteriales bacterium
TAATAAATTAATGTAGGTAATAGACATTAAGGTATTGCATAGAAATACTTTTTTTTATGTGCTCTTATTATAGGACAAGGTTATATACTAAAAGAATGCCTAATTAGCATAGTAATTTGGCAAGATTTAATATAAATATATTTTGAATTATACCAAGAAATATCTTGGCAAACAATAAAATTTCACTTAAAGAAAAGATTTAGAAACTAAAATTATTGAGTATTGCATAAAACAAAGATCGCACCAAGAAATAGTTGACTATATGGATCTATCATACTTCTATGTTATAAATGAATTACTTAAAGGACTAATTGAAACAAGAAAATCAAAATGATAATTCCTGAAAAACTGAGAGTGCGAAGTAAAAGTATTTTAGTGTTATTTAAATAATATTTAAAAGATTTTTATAAAAATATATTATGTAATTAATTAATGTTAATTTGAATAATATTCCCTATTTTGGGATTTTTTTTATAAAAAATATTGACATTATCAATTGATATGATATAATATCAATATGAGTAGCTATTTAGACAAAATATTATTTAAAGCTGAAGTAGATAAGCTTTTATTGAATTTGCGTGAAATATTATTGTCTAAAAATTTTAAGGCTAGTACAAATTTATTAATTATACAAAAGAAAAAGAATAAGGAATTTCTGTTAGAAAACAATTTTGGACATGATGATGTTGTAAAAGTTTTGCTGGAATTGAAAACTGAAAATTACATGAAGTCTGTTTTAGATAATAAAAATATACAAGGTTTGTACTTACATGAATTTGCTATAAAATATGATGACATTAAGTATACATATGTTAAGTTTAAAATACAAGATAATAATTTGGTAATTAGAGTTATATCATTTCATAAGAATGAATACGATGTTTTCTTCCCGTATAGTTAATCCAAAAATATAATATATATATAAGGAGAGAATGAATATGATAAAATCTAGTGAAAAAATATGTCCTATATGTGGCGAGCATCATGATTTAGAATTAAGAACTAGAAAGAACAGAATCACTATTAGAGGCACAGAAGTTGAGTATGATGAAAAGTATTATAAATGCAATAAGTATAATGACGAAGAGTCAGAGTATTGTGATGGAAAGCAAAACGATGAAAATCTTTTGAATGCAAGAAATGCATATAGAAGGAAAGTGGGTATGTTAACTTCGGATGAGATTATTGATATTAGAAAAGAGTACGGGTTGTCTCAGGTTGAATTAGCAAGACTAATGGGAGTTGGCGATGTTACTATTGCCAGATATGAAACTAAAGCTATTCAAGAGCCGATATATGACAATATACTAAGGCGCATAAAAATATATCCGTTGGAAGCGCTTGAATTGTTAAATTATAATAAAAGCAAATTTAGTGATGAAAGATATAACCAAATTTTTGTCAAAATTATGGCTAATCAGTCTAAATATGGAATTGAAATGGAAACGCGCAAATTGCTTCAGAATGATTACATAAATTATTCAAAGCCAAGTGCGGCAAATGGTAATAAGGTTTTAGACATCGATTTAATTGAGAAAATAATATCATATATTGCATTTCAAAGAGAGAATTTATATAAAACAGTATTGATGAAGTTTCTTTGGTATATAGATAAGATCTCATATTCTATAAACAAAATGTCAATGACAGGCTTGGTATATATCCATGAGTCATATGGCTCTTTGCCTATAGGGCATTATAATCTTATAGGTTTGAACAATGTTTGCAAACAAGAAATATTTGAAAATAGAACATATAAGATAAAGATTTTTCCATCGCCAAATGTTAGTTTCATTGATTTGACAAGTGAACAAAAAAAGATAATTGATCAAGTATTGGATAAATTTAAAGAAATGAGAACAAATGACATTGTTGAAACAATGCATAATGAACCTGAGTATGTTAACACTAAAATGTATGATGTGATGAAATTTTATTAATTAAAATTAATGTTAGTGATTTGTATCTAATAAATTATTTATATACTATAAATATATAAGAATTTGAAAGTTTAGACAGTTATTTGAAGAGACGAAATTACGGATGCATGTATTTAAAGTTGAAAATAGCGAGTTTATAGTGATACTTTACAATAGTGAAGAAAAAAAGATGAGTTTAAACGTTCAAAAAGAAAAGATTCAGAAACTAAAATTATTGAGTATTGCATAAAACATAGAACGCGCCAAGAAATAATTGACTATATGGATCTATCATACTTCTATGTTATAAATGAATTACTTAAAGGACTAATTGAAAAAGAAAAAATTAAAATAACAATTCCTGAAAAACTGAGAATTGCAAAGCAAAAGTATGCTAGTGTGATTTAACAAGATATTTGGATAAAAATATATATATAAAAATTAATAGATTATTAAAATTTTATTAATCAAATAAAAAGGGGTGATAATATGACTAATTGTTGTGGAGAATGTAAACATTTTAAAGAAAGTCAAAGAGAACTAATTAATCGTGGTGTGGTAACAATTATATGCACACATGCTAGTAATAGTGTTGGAGCATATCGTACTTGGAAAAAAAGAAACATTGATAAGCTAGGTACACATGGCAATGAAATCTGCACAAATTTTATAAGAGGATAGTAATTGTGTAAAAATAATTTAAAACTACATTAATAGATGATAAAAATCTACAGCTGAAAATTATAAATATGAATATGAATATATTATTCTTTCAAATAGTTGTGTTAAATAATAAGATGGGATATACGTAATAACAATTTTCTCATTCGGACCATAATTTATTTAACAATAATATTATTTAAAATGTTCATTTTATTCATTACTTTTTTAATATTAATATAATTTCTTTATATTTTGCTTTCAATCTTCTCCGGCAACATTTTTAAACTTCTTTTCAACTATAAATAGTTTTCTTTTTACGGTATCGTCAATGTGGATGGTTATACTTGAATTTAAAGTTCTTTTTCCTTTACTATTTTCAAGCTTTTTATACATACCACCATAGTTTATGCACATAACTTAACTTCACAATATCTGTATAACTTGTAATAAAACAATATTAAATATATATATATAATTATATGGTGATAATAAATGTTAAACTGTAAAACCTAATTTTATTGAAAAATGGACATATAATTGATATAATAAGTATTAGTACTTTAGAAACTAAGAAATAATTAATAGTTAGAGTTATATGAGAGATGAGGAGATTTATAGAATAATTTATGGATAAAAGAGTAAATATTTTTAAAATGTTTGTTGCTATAGTTATTCCACTTGCTGTCGGATTTATATCATCTTTTATAACTAAAGATGCAATGATGAGTTTTAATACAATGAAAAAGCCGCCACTTGCACCGCCAGGAGTTTTATTTCCGACAGCATGGACTATATTATATATCTTAATGGGAATATCAAGTTATATAATTTATGTAAATGATGCAAAAAATGATTTAACGAGTTTAAGCATTAAAAATAAATGTTTATCATTGTATGCTATTCAACTAGTTTTTAATTTTTTCTGGTCAGTTATATTTTTTAA
>ONWZ01000149.1 GCA_900321645.1 uncultured Eubacteriales bacterium
ATATTGGCATATATATCACTTTCCTTTCATTATAATTTTTGCCATATATTGTCGAAAACCTGTAAAAGTGATATAATGTAAAAGGAAACCCAATTACATATATCTTCTTGGATATTTGATTTAAAGTTGTGGAACTTTATTATTGAGGTTTTCATTTTAGGAGTACTCGCCAAAGTACTCCATTTTTTTTTACAAATATTTAACTAATTTTTTTGCTACACCAATGATTTCAATTGGCTCTTTTTCAACTTGCTCCCATGTAAATAATTGTGGAAGAAAGCCAGAACTATTTTCTAAATTGAGTGGTGATAGTAATATACCATTCTCTTTAATTGTTACTCTTTTAAATGTTGCATCAGAATTGTTGATCCTAACACAGCAATCCTTACCAGACAAAGATATAATATCATGTGTCTTTAAAAATACTACTACATCTCCATCACTATATTTAGGTTCCATAGAATCACCGGTTAATCTAAGAGCAAAATATTCTTTGCCACCATTCAACCACTCAGAAGGAATTTCTTCATAGTCAATAGTATATTGATTAGCAACCATTTCAAGAGGCATACCAGCAGGAACTTTGCCAAGAAGAGGAACTCTAACAACATCCTTCTTCATATCAGCAAGTCTTGTATTATTATCCCAGATTACATCTTCAATTAAATCAGATTTTTTACAGCCAAAGAAATTTGCAAGTAATTCGATTTTATCAATATGTGGATAATAAGTACAGTTAATCCAATCTGTAAGAGTAGTATAACTAATCCCGGTTGCATCAGCTACAGCCATTCGACTAAGATTATTAATCTCCATGTACTTCTTGATATTCTTGGATAGTACTTCTTTATTTCCTAAATCAGTCATGTTAACTCTCCTTTCAAATATGATTATACAACTAATCGTAAAAAAATACAATAAATTTACAAATAAATTATGTATAAACCGTAAAAAATTAAAAATATATATTGACATTACGGGAAGCCCGTAATAAAATGAGATTAGAAGGAGGTAAAAACAAAGCTAATGAAAACTTATTCGTTAAAGGCGATGAGAATCAACACAGGTCTTACATTAGAAGAAGCTTCAAAACTAATTGGCATTAGTAGTGCTACTTTATCTAATTATGAGCATTTTAGAACAACCCCAGATAATGACAAGATAAAGAAGATAATGGAAGTATATAATGTGACTTATGATGAGATCCGATTCTTGCCATCAGAAAAAGAAAAAAAATTAGCAGTAAAAAAATGGAGTATTTAGTAGTAAAAATGAAAAAAGAAAAAAGACATATTTTTTTTACTGTTAAATTACGGGTAAACCGTAATAATGAAGTTCCACAACTTTAAATCTTTAAATCAAATTGAAAGGAGAAATAATGAAACCAAAGAGGAAATTAAAAAATTGGGTAAAGTTAGCACTGCTACTATTACCAGGAATAGTAATAATCATGCAGTTGTTTTTTGTTGGGTTAGAACTTAGAAAAATCAGCAATAAACCAGATTTTACTATAAAAATTGAGAGTAGGTGTCGTCAATATGACTAAAAGCATTACAACAGTAGAATTGGTAAGGCTAATGGATAACATGTGGTCTACTGTAAAAGATATTCAAAGAATTGGATGTGTAGGAAAAAATAATGCATATAAAATTAGGGATAAAATAAGAAGGCAAATGATGGCTGATGGCCAATATGTACCTCGATATGTTGTCTCGACACAATATGTAATCGAATATTTTAATATTGATGAAAAAAAGATTAGAAAGAATTTATATATGGAGAAAGGAATAGTAACAGATGAATAATGAAACCACTAATCTGGATTCTACATATAGAAAACTAGATCCAGAAGAATTAAAACTTAATTCAAAACTTCAATTAAAAAAAATGGAAGCTAGGACAGATTTATACAACAGAGGGACATTAACCAATGGAGCTATAAACGATTTTGATAATTATGAATACTTTAGTGAATCACAATATAAGCTTCTTTTTAATGAATTATTTAGTAAGTATAAATTAGAATTTAGAAGCTCGGAAGTAAGTAAAGAGTTATTTACAGGAACAGATAAGCAACCATTTGGAGTGATTATAACAATAGCATGTTCAATAATGGATACTGAAACAGGTTATGAAGAAACAACATATCATTCAGGCATAGCTATAGATAAAGGGGATAAGGCAATATATAAAGCAAGAACAGGAGCATTAAAAAGTTTCTTTGCTAATACATTCTGGGTAGCAACACATGATGATCCAGAAAGAGATGATAATGATAAGAAACCATCTAAAGCATCTGCTAAAACAGTTAGTAATAAAACAGTCATGATAAGCGATAATCAAAAAGCATTAATTAAAAACTTATTTAGAAATAATGTTGATGAACTAAATACAATTCTTCATTCTTATGGAAAAAAGAAAATAGATGAGCTATCTATATCAGAAGCATCAGATGTAATAAAAGGTAAGAAAGAAGGGATTAATTAATGAATGATTTAATAAAGATAGAAAATAATAAACCTATTGTAAAAGAAAAGATTATAAACAGATTAATAGAGCTGGAAACAGATATAAAGCAATTAACTGAATTATATGATAAGTATAAAAGACAATTGTTAGAAGAAATGGAAAAAAAGAATATAGTAAAAATATCAGATGAAACAACAGGATTATCTATTTCATATATTCCAGCACAGGAGAACCTGGAAAGATTTAATAAAGCAAGATTAAGAGATTTATATCCAGATATTTATGATGAGTGTATTGATATGAATGGTAAAAAGTCAGCCTACATAACAATAAGAAGATAATGTCAGAAACTTGGAATGTAGCAGGTAAAACTTTAGAGTTTATAGATGAAACACATACTTATATTTATGATGGAGTAATAATTCCAAGTATTACTCAAATACTCAGGACAAGATTCAGCAAGAAATATAATGGAATATCGAAGGAAATATTAAGTAAGGCATCAGAAAGAGGAACAGAGGTTCATAAAGCAATAGAAGATTATGAAACAAAAGGTATAGAATCAGTACACAAAGAATTACGAAATTACAAGTTCCTGA
>ONWZ01000054.1 GCA_900321645.1 uncultured Eubacteriales bacterium
AGGTCTAATCATTTCACCACAATTAGGGCATTTTACTAAACCATTTGCAGTAACTTTATAATGAGTTCTTCTCATATTTTTTCTTGTCTTACTAATTTTTCTAAATGGAACTGCCATATTATTTATCCTCCTTTGTTTTTAATAATTCTTCTAAATTGGCGAATGGATTGTTGACTTTGTTTCTTTCTTCGTTATATTCATCTTCAGAAATAACCCGCCAACCATCACCACTTAGATGGACATCTTCATCGGTAGCACGTACCTTTGAAGGAATTTCCACTAAAATATTTTGCCATAGTAAATGGGTAACATCAATAATGCTTTCTTGATTAGGGTATTCCTCATCAATCTCTGTTTCAAAATTGTATGAAACTGGTTCTAAAGTTAAATCATCTTTTAAAGTCATCGTTCCTTTTACTATAGCATTAATTATTAATTCATTTTCTTCATTTAACTTAATACTACCTTTTGTGGTAACGTTAGTTAAATCATCAATTCTGGAATTTATTAAAAATTCTTTTGGTATATTAACCGATTCTTCAAAATTGATAGCACTAGTTTGATTAGTTAGTAATTTCGTTATGTCAATTTGCATCATATCACCTACATATCAAATGTTACTTTGCCTAAATAACCTTCACGTAAATCTTTTAAGATGGTGACATATACTTTTTCGTAATCAGTTTCTTTGTTTCTAATGGCACCAATCTTTTTACCTATTTGATCCAAGATAACAACAATATCACTAGTATCAGTTATATTGTAACGCTCTTTAATAGCTTGCGGATACAATTTCAACATCGTATTAATGATATAAATAGCAACTTCTTCAGCATCAAGAATTTCTTCTTTAATCGCGGTCATTGATGCCAAATTTAGAGCAACATCTTGATTATCTAAGCGTGGCCATAAGATACCTGGGGTATCTAACAACTCAACACTATCATTAATTCTAATCCACTCTAATTGTTTAGTCACACCTGGTCTATTGCCAACATTTGTTGCTTTTTTACCAACTAAGCGATTAATTAGGGTTGATTTTCCGACATTTGGAATACCTAAAATTAAAGCTCTAACTTTTCTTTCTTTTAACCCTTTTTCTTTTCTTTTTTGATTAATTTCTCTTGAAACTTTGTTGGTTTCATTCATTATTTCGTTTAGGTTAGGATTATTTATTAAGTCCACTGCAATTACTTTATAACCTTGTTTTTCATAGTAGTTAATCCATTTGTTAGTAATTGCCATATCACATAAATCAGTTTTGGTCATAATTAGAATTCGTGGTTTATTTTTTATTAAATTATCAACATCAATGTTTTTTGATGATTTCGGAATTCTAGCATCGATTACTTCAAAGACAATATCAATTAAATCTAATTTTTCTTTGATTTCTCTTTTTGTCTTTGCCATATGACCTGGATACCAATTAATTGCCATAATATCACCCCTTACAACTATTTTACAATTTTAATGGGCCACAAACTAACTTCAACACTGCCTTCGATATCTTTTCGATCGATTAAACCGATAATTCTACTATCAGCAGAAACAGCACGGTTATCACCTAAAACAAGATATTGATTTTCAGGTATACGATTACAATTACAGATTGTTTTTAATGAAAAATCATCTGTATCAAAATTATAATTGTTTTCTAATTCGTGTCCATCAACATAAAGCTTATTGCTTCGATATAAAATAGTTTCTCCAGGTAAGCCAATCACTCTTTTAATGATTTCTTTTTCATCGCGTCTAATGACAACGATGTCAAATCTTTCAATCTCATTAATACGGTAATTGATTTTATTAAGTAACAATAATTGTCTATCTTCTAATGTTGGTACCATTGAATCGCCAGATACAATTACTGGAGTAACAATAAATACTCTTATCAGTATTACTACTAAAGTTATTATGACATAAGGAATTAAGTTTTTAATAAAATTTTTCACTTTGCCTCCACATAATAAATGGTTATTTATTATCGTCTTTCTTTAATCTTGTATTGACCTGTCATTGTTCTTAAGAAATATAATTTTGCTCTTCTTACTTTACCTTTTTTAACTACTTCGATTGAAGCAATATTTGGGCTGTTTACTGGAAATGTTTTTTCAACACCAATTCCAGAAGAAATTTTTCTTACTGTAAAAGTTTCAGTAGCTCCGCTTCCTTTTCTAGCGATTACTACACCTTCAAAATTTTGAATTCTTTCCTTAGATTTTCCACCTTTAACTTCGATGATTTTACATCCTACATTAACTGTGTCTCCAACTCTAAATTCAGGAATATTTGGATTGATTTGCTTTTCAGTAATCTTTTCAATTAGATTCTTAGCCATTCGTATTCACTCTCCTTTTTTAACCACAATCATGCCAAAAAACGATGCAGCGGATTGCTTCATTTATAAATGATAGCACATAATCAATAAAAATACAAGCATTTTTTGCTTGTATAATTATATTCAATATCTTTTAATTAATGATATTAACTAAGCTTATTAGTTATTTCTTCACCCTCATAGTATTCCGTAATTATTCCATCGGTTACTTTAATTAAAGTATGATTGACAACTTTTAATTCATCAATAGTTTTTGCTTCCTTATTGCTAGAGTCTGATACATAATTTGCATTCATTGCTGATTTGGTATTAACTTTATATGTCTTATCAACTAAATTGCTATTAACTAATGTGGTAATATCACCATCTTTTTCATCTTCATCATAATCATAGAAATAGACGTAATAACTGCTTTCTTTTTGTTTAAATGCCTCTGATGCTAGAATTGTATTAGCTACTACGTTTACATTAGTTTCTTTTTCTTTTTTACTAAACCAGTCTAGTTCTTTGGTAACAAATAAGGCTGATAACAAATAAATTATGACAAATACTCCTAATAACGAAATAATATTGATGATGTATTTTTTAATTTGATTATCTTTTTTTGTTTCAACGCGTTCTAAACTTTGGCCACTTTTTTTAGCTTGTTTTCTTCTTAATTCTCTTCCCATATGAATGCCTCCATGTAAATTATAGCAAAAAAAATAATAATTTGTAAAGATGTTAAAAGAAAAAAGCTAGCGTTATAACCATTTTGATACGCTAACTTCTCTAACTTCATTGTTTTCATAATTACCAGTAAATTCGATTAACCGTTTAATAACATCTTTTATGCGTTCTTTACTTTCAAATGTAAGTTCATCAGCAGTAATAATCTTTCGCAATTCGCGTTTATACTTATTATCTCTAACATACAAATACAAACTTCTATCTAAGGCACGAATTAAAACCAGTTGATTTTCATCTTGGGCATTAATTGAAAAAATCAAATCACGATACCAGTCCACTAATCTTTTTGACAAGATATCACCATAAGGATACTCATAATGAATAATGCTTTCAAAATGCGGACTATTTTCTAAAACTGTTTTTACATGGTCAATATCAACTGTCTGAGTTTGTAGCATATCTATTTCTCCTATTCTACATACATTATACCTTATATTTCATTGATTTTCAACTTTTTCTTGGTTTTGCTCAGGTATCACTTCGACTATTTTAGTAATATCTTCGATGGTTGAGATAAATATTTCAGCTTTAATTTTAGAGTTTAAATTTTCTTTCTCAATCAGATCAACTTTTCTTATTTCAATAATTCGATTATTTTGACTTTGAAGTTTAGTCTTTGTTTCCATAATGGCTTTTTGAATTGCTTCTTCTGTTGTATATATTGCTTCCAGTATATTTACTTCATATTGTATTTCTTTCACAATCTTGATGGGCATAATATTATTTTCAAATAATATATGACTCGACTTTCGGAATTGTTTATATTTTTTATATGGAAAGATTGGTAATTCATAATTAAGAAAATAAATAGCAATGACATCTTTGCTTTTGCCAGTTACTCTTTCTTCTTGATAATATAAGGGATACTCAACAGTTGCTTTATACCACGTTTCGGCTAAAACTTTGCCTTGAGCTTTAGTATATATTTTGGCATCGTCTGATTTTGTCATAATTCCACTGATAATAATATCATTCTTTTTGACATATTCATTAATTTGTTTAACTTTCTCACCTGAATAAGCATCAACACTCAAAATTGTAGCGTCTTTACTAGCCACAATTGATTGATATTGATACTCTTTTGATTTGACTTCTTGCTTGCGCTCAACCAAACGAACAATATACTTTGTACCGCTCTCTTCAATTTCAAGCCACTCAATATTATCTTTATTATCATTAAGTATTTTTGCTTTAACATAAGTTAAATAAGTATAATTTTTTTTTAAACTAAAGCGCTTAATATCGTATTTAGCTAATTCTTGATTAATCTTATTTACGATCACTTCATCATTATACATAATATCAACCGAGAAGATAATATGTGAAAGTAAATATAAAAAACATATCGACAAGAATAAGCATATCATATTTATTATATTGCTTTTAACTATATCATATAATCCTATAGGACCATATTTTTTTAA
>ONWZ01000057.1 GCA_900321645.1 uncultured Eubacteriales bacterium
AATACCGATAATAATAATCGATAATATTAAAATTATAATAAATGTTCTCTTATTTCTTATATCATATTTTCTCCTCATAATTCCTCCATTATTCATCGTCTTCGATCAAATCAGGATCGTAAGTAACTGGTTGTTCGAATGATGAATTATATGTTTCATCAAGGGTTACAATTGAATTTGTTCTAGGATCATACACATCATATGTTGTTTTAACTAGATATGTTTCATCTCGTTCATTCTTTTTACCCTCATCTTGATATTCAATGACAAAACGATATTTGCCATCTTTATTAACTGTAAAGTATTTATTTTCACTACCAATCGTAATTGTTTCATGATAGAATGGTCTACCATTGTAGTCTTTAACGTCGACCGTTACTGCACTAATATGCAATTCATCCAAATTAGAACCACCAGGATAACGAACGACAAAGCCTCTTTCCATTGCACGATAAGTGATTTCTTTACCGAAAGCCAAGCCGTAATTATTTGATGACCAAATTGGATCACCGGTACCATCTTTACCACTTACAATTGTCACTTCAGATGAATCCGAATTACTGTTGTTGATATGAGCTTCGCCATAAACAATTAGTGTATATTTCGTATCTGGCTCCAAACCACCAATACGAATTGTTTTATTTTGATAATTGTTAGTACTTCTTTCATCGGACATAAAGATATGCTCATTATATGTTCCTTCATTACCAACTTGCGTAAATATTCCCCCATCATTTTGAAGGAATAATTTACCTCTAACCATTCCTGTTTCATCGTTGCTCTTAACAAGTTTTACATAGAATTTACTACTGTTTAATACCTGATCATCATCATTAACAGTAACTTTCAAATTGATTACATAATCGTTGCTATCGACAATATAATCAGCCCATCTAGTTACTACAAAAGTTGGTGTCTTTAATAAAGCTACGTTGACAACAGCTTCTTCTGCTTCTGCATACACTGGAACCGTACGTTTAATTACTTCTCCGCTAGTCCTATCATAATAGTCATATGACATATATAAATACATATAATAGTCTTTTCCATATTCCAAATCATATGATGTAATGTTTTGCTTACTAGTAATTGTTTTTGTTGTCGTTTCAATTTCTTTATTAAATAGTTTACTTCCTTCAACACTACAATCACTTTGTTTACAAAATTCATATGAGACATTAAAGTTATATGGAATATTAACTTCACTATCATAATTATTTAAATTAATTGTCGTTACTAATTCTTTATCGTTATATTCACCATCAGTGGTTGGCTGATAAATAACGGATGTATTTTCCAAGATACCATCTTTACCAGTTAGTTTTTTACTACTAAATGTATAAGTTTCTGGTTTGTTTTTACTTGTTGAATCAAATATTTGCGTAAGTTTTTTATTACCACCATCATTTAAATATGCATAGACACGGTAATAGTATTCACTATCATGTGCTAAATTCAAAACGTTAGCAATATATTGACCATTAATTTCGCTATTATCTAAGGCTACCTTTACCGTTGGAATAAGTGGCTCACTAAGTATTTCATTTGCATTAACCGTATCTAACATATCCTCGGTCAAAGTTTGAACATATAAGTATTTATCACCACTTCTAGCACACGTAGCTTGATTGTTATCAGCGCAGAAATCGTCGATATCAGCTCCACTTAAAGACATCATAATCTGTGCCCCATTAATTAAACTGATTGTCTTATCAATTTTAATCATTGGCGTAATACTGCTGAAATAGAATTGATTATCGACACCATTCATCGTATTAACCGATACCATCTTTGGATTTAATGAACCTGCTCCACTGACATAGTAGCCACGCTCATCGACTGTATACGTAATATTAAATATATCGTTTGTATTATAGAAACTCTTATATTCAATACCACCATATTTATAACTAAAGTTATAATATCCTAAAGGCATTATACGATTACCAACTGGCGAAACATTATATAATGTACGGTTATTGACGATAAAGTAAGTTCCTAGTTTTTCCAATGTACTATCATCTTGCATTATCATATATGGATATTCTTTACTTTCACCAACTTTATCAATATAGTCAAAGCCTGTTAAACCATTATCATATATTGCATCAATTGACGTTGTAATATAGTTCTTCTCATCGCCTCCAGATTTCATATTCTTAGCTTTAAGTTTCGTATATTCAACTTGGAAACATCTATTTTTATCATTCTCTCCTGCATCTTCACATTTCTCTAAATTCCAAATATCGTTTGGTACTTCATAAACATTTCCCTTATCATCTGTAAATTTAACTTTATAGATTAATATTTTATCTAAAATATCATCGCTTGCTAATATTTTAATAGTTACTTTATTATCGTGAAGCGGATCATTGATTACTTTATATTTAAAGTTATATCTACCATCACTCGCATCATAATAGCCATCATATAATCTATTTTCACTACCGATCGCTGCTTCGACTGTATCAGTCTCACTATCACCAGTATCATAATCATCGCGTTTATAACTTAAGGTATAACCATCGCCATTGTTTAATCCAGAAATCTTAAAGGTATTTAATTCTTCCAGATTTCTAACAACTGGTATTTTAGCTTTTTCGCCTTCACCAATTACATAATATATGTTGTATTCATTGTCTTCACTATGCCATGCATTGTCGACGTCTTCAATCTGATACTTGTATGTTATATCGCCTGTCTTCGTTGTCTCAGCAACATATAATTTAAGCATCTTAGGGCGTTCTTTCTTGGCAAGCAATATAATTGAATCAGAAGTCTGTCGCTCTGATTTACCATCTGACGTTTGATAGTTAATTTCAACATTAGCATGATATTTACGGCCTCTCGTCATAAAGGTATTATCATCACTACCATTAATTACTCCATCACCCATATAGATGTTAGCGTCAAAACTAGATCCCGTTAAATCATTGCCTTGAATTGTGAACACATTAGTATGATTGCCATTATCATCGGTATAGAACTCTACTTTTTGTCCCTCCTCATTATAAACATATATTTTAATGTTATTGATTGACATACGGCTATTGTCATAACCGGCTTTATCATAACTAACGTGTAATTGATATCCAACAACCGTACCGCCTTCACCACTGGTAAGCTTACTATTGAAATTATCGTTTCTACTCTTCCATATTTCTTCTTTAGTAAGCATTGGTTCTTCAACATCGCTACATAAGTAAGCCGCAATTGGGAAACTATATTGTTGTGGTGCAAGCGTTACTTTAGCATCATTTGCATAATATACTTCCGCTACCACCGTATAGAATGGGCTTAACTTATTATCTTCTCTACCTGTTTTCTCACGTGTAAGAGTTCTTAAAGCACTAATATCATCAATTCCAAATAGCTTTTGATTGATATCAAATGCTCCATCGTAAAACATTTCTTTAAGCGTTGCTTCTTCAGTATTTACAAATGTTACTGAACTTGCTAATAATGTCTGTTGGGCCAAATTATTAGCAAATGGGTCATCATACAATCTAAAGATTACCCGTTCAACTAACCCTGCTGCTATATCACCTGAAATTGAATAATCATTTTTATTCTCTTTCAATTGAAATGTTCCATTAATTGGATTTTCTTCAGTGCTTGCTTTTTCTTTCCATTCAACTTTAAAGCTTGCTAAATATTTAGTCGTAATTTCATTTTCATAAACAGCCCCTTCTTTTAAAGGTTTAATACCATCTTCCGGTTTATCCTTACGAGCCGCTGAAACGCTAATTACATAAGTTGTTCCTTCTTTAAGGCCTGTGACATGTAAATTCTTTCTAAGGGTATTACCAATAACTTCAAAATCAGAAACATTCATTGGATAATCATCTAATTTAATTAAATTACCCTTGCCATCTTTTTCTTTTATATCGATAACAATTGGATTATCTTCATAATCGTTATAGCAAGTTCTATCTTTCATAGCAATTAAACAACTATTATCAGTAATCGTAATGGTTGCTCCAATTTCATCATAACTGATTTCATCATCATTCTTCTGAATTGTTACAAAAGGATCATTACCAATAAATAAATCAATACGTCCTGGAATAACATATTCAAAATACTTTTCATTGTCATAATATTCAACTGCTACCATATATAAATAATTATGGTTACTTTCAATGCCCTCTTCGCCAATCTTAAGTTCTAAAGGGTCAGCTGTTGTCCTTGTTTTCTTAAGAAGCGCCTTATCTGGATCAAATTCAAAATCAGCTATATCAGCATCATTTGCATTATCAAAAATGTAGTAAGTATAGCTTTCAATGGCACTATCCTTATCTTGAACATTATCGATAAATAATTTAAAGGCATCGTCTTTAATTTCTTTACTAACTGCTCCAAATGTTGGTGTTTCTTTTAAGGTTAATGAGGTCATTGTCACATTATAAATTTTCTCTGTTTTAATTGAATTAATAACGAAGCCATCTAAAGCTAAAGTATATATCGTGTCGCTATCCAAGTCTGTAAAATTAATTCCACTATGACTACCCGTAATCGTATCGCCATAATCGCTTAACTTCCTTGATTCGACATCTTCATATTCATTGCTGTTCTCATTGAAACGTTTTAACGTAATATCAATGTCGCCTAGTTCACTACCCTCATCGACAGTTATTTTATAACCAAGTTCATTTGAAGTAATATAAGTTTGTTCTAGATTGATTCCAAAATCCTTTGTTTTTAAAATCTTTTGGAAATACTTATTGCCATCACGCTCATTAATTACCGTAAATAAATAATTTGTATTCGGCGCCATTTTAGAAACTCTAATTTCTTGATTCTCTAAAACATCATATACTCTATCAATTGTTTTTCCTGAATCTAAATCAGTAACTTTAAGAATTAATGAGTCATCTTCTCTTTTATTGATAATATCAAAAACAACTGCAATTTTAGTACTATAAATTTCATAGTCTTTTAAAGAAACTAATAATCCTTCAATCTTAATATCTTCCTGTTGATCATTAGCTCCGCCATTCCCATTATCATCACCATTATCGTCCCCATCACCATTGCCATTTCCATTTCCTTCGTTGCCATTATTGCTATTGTCATCATCTTCTTTAATCGTCTTTGGCATGATTTCAATGTTTTCATCACCATTTATTGTAATCGCTGTAATAGACATTATATCTTCGTCACCTTTGACGATTTTTTTATTACCTAAATCAATAATAATATCACCAGCATAAATATAACTGCCTTCAGCTGCGACTTGATATTTAACTTCATTGTTCTCAATTGTGACAACGCCTTCTTCGTTATAAACAACTTCAAAATAATTGCCACTAATATTCTTTTCATTACCTGGTATCTTAGCCTCTAAAGTACCTGCGACAATAAACTTCTTATCGCTAATTCTTCCCATAAAGTTCTTTAAATTGATATCTTCGCCATTTGTTTCAATAACATAACCGTCTCCACTTCTAGAAATAATTGATTTGCTAGTAATGTTATAAAATCTAACGGCATCGCCTTCGCCAATTGAACCAAGATCAAGAATTGCTCCATTTGTCAAAAATGACATTGAACTATCCATATAATGAAGAAAACTATCTTTAAAGACACTTACTTCTTTATCATCCGTGTCATTAAATACGACCATTGATGATAAATTCTCATGATAACTTGTGTTTTTATCAAATAAATATTTTTCATTCTTCGCACTAAGTGGATTTAAAATATATCCATCCTTGACAAATACATCGTCAGAATTATCAAACAAATAAAATGCCCCAATGCCTAAAACAATAAGGACAACAATACTTAGTGCCAATATAAATAAGAATTTACTATCTAATAATTTCTTCATTGCTTCACCTCTATTTTAGCTACTACACCATACTATAAAAATTATACCATTTTACACTTAATCTGTCAACGAAAAATAGCAAAAAAAAAGATAGCCAAAGCTATCTAAAAATTCCTAGATAAATCAAGAAAATAAAATATATCATAAATGGTAAAATACCATTCAAATTATACTTCTTATTTTCAATTGTTCCAACCATATTGGCAGCCAAAATTCCCCCAATAAGCCCACCGACATGCGCTAAAGTGCTAATTTGTGGAAAGAAGAACCCTAATAACAAGTTGTATATAACAACCGGAATAATTTGGCTTTTTATCATTGCTCCAATATATCCACGATAATTATAACCAAAATAAAGTAATGCCCCAAGCAACCCAAAAATAGCTCCGCTCGCTCCAACACACGCAATATTTGGTTGAATTCCCGATACTAGCAAACTAGCGCAAATTCCACTCAAAAAATAAATTAGCAAGAATTTTCCTTTCCCAAAAAAGTCTTCAACTCTTGGTCCAATCACAAATAAAGAATACATATTACAAGCAAAATGAATTATTCCGTAATGTAAAAACATACAGGTAATTAAACGATATATTTGTCCCTCTTTAACCAAATAGCCAATATTCTCACCCATTAACATAATGATATTATCTCCATATCCCATACCTGAAACAATAAACATTATTAAACACAATCCCATAATTATATAGGTAAAAATAGGTTTCTTGTTAGAAAATATTTTCTCCATCTTTTTGCTTTTCTTTTCATTAGCTTGATTGATATCCTCAGTTATCTTAAACAATAATTCAATCCCCTTTTCATCATGATAAGTTTTTTCAGCAATATCAGGAAAAACTTCCAATAAATGTATATTATTTTTAAAATCAGTTATCTCTTTAATAAATACTGATAAATTACCATTGGCATCATCTTCCAAAGTCTTAACATTTTCCCCTAAATTAACATAGATACTTAAAACTGGCATCTTAAAAGATAATGTTTTAAGTTGTAATTTCCTGGCAATTTGTTTTGACCTAAAACGATTAAAACCAAGTTGTTCATCATTATGAATATATCTGGAAATTATTCTGACAATACGATAGTCTGAATCCATATTTTCTAACCAAATCTCATCATTTATTCCGTGTACTACAACCGGATTATAATTTTTTTCTGTTACAAAATAATGGACTAGATTCATCACAATAACTTCTTTGTCATCAATTCTAATCTCATTCATATTATCACTCCATGTTCTTATATTTGTCTAATATTTCTATAAATTTCTTAGGTGGATCTACCTTAAAATCCATAAATTCTTTCGTTATCGGATGCACAAAACCAATCTCTTTGGCATGTAACATTTGGCCAAAGAGAGAATCATCCATCTTACTATATCCGTACACCGGATCATTAACTACCGGATGTTTAATATAATTCATATGCACTCTAATCTGATGTGTTCTTCCCGTCTCTAAAACGCATTCAATTAACGTCGCCTTTCGATATCTTTCTAACACTCTAATATGGGTTATAGCTTCTTTGGAATTGTCAGCTGTTACACACATCTTTTTGCGATCATGAGCATCTCTTCCGATGGGAGCATCAATCGTTGCCGTATCTTCATTAATTACTCCATGTACTAAGCATAGATACTTTCTAGTAACACTTTTTTCACTAATTTGCCTAGCTAAATCATTATGCGTATTATCATCCTTAGCCACTAACAATAAGCCAGATGTGTCAGCATCAATTCGATGCACTATTCCCGGCCTAATTGCTCCATTGACACCAGATAAATGATTACAATGATACATTAAAGCATTAACTAAAGTACCACCATAATTACCTGGAGCCGGATGGACAACCATTCCACTAGGCTTGTTAATTACAAGTAAATAATCATCTTCATAAACAATATCTAATGGAATATCCTCTGGTACAATATCACTAATTTCATCATAATCATCAATTACAATCATATCGTTCTCATGAACAATATAGCTTGCTTTTACTTCTTTATCATTAACTAGAATATATCCTTCTTCGATCATTTTCTGAATCTTACTTCTCGTATATTCCGTATTATTCATCAAATACTTATCTAATCTAAGATTATTATTTTCTAGTACTTTTATTTCCATTATTACACCTCCAGGTATAGATAATAAAAATGATAACTCCCACTACAATAAAAGTATCGGCCAAATTAAAGATTGGATAATCATAATTAAAAAGATTAATATCGATAAAATCAGTTACATAACCATTAACAAGACGATTAATAAAGTTGCCTAAAGCTCCGCCTAAAATGAAACCATAAGCTATTTTTTCGCTCTTATTTTTAGGTTTATTTCTGTATATATATTCCATAAACCCAACAATAATAATCACCGACACAATTAATACAAAGTACTTATTATTATCAAACATACTCCATGCTACTCCCGTATTCCTAACATGTGTCAAATAAATAAATTTATCGATAACCTTGATACTTTCTCCAAAACCAATATATTTGGTAACAATCATTTTACTACAAATATCAACTATCAAGATAATTATTGTAATTATTGTTATCATATGACACCCCTTTTCTATTATTTAACAGCCATAACCATTTGGCAAATTAGTAATTATTCCCGTTGTATTTAAACAATTAAACTTATTTTTATCAACGGCATAATAATATACATAATCTTCATCGCGATAGATACTAACACTAACTTTATCAAGATTTGTACATTGATAATTATCCTTACCTTTATTGGCCGGATTATGCATATCAAGAACACTAATTGGACTATATGTTGAATTCATAACTTGATCAAAAGTAACTGTAGTTTTATATACCTTAACTCCTACCTTATGTGCTTTATCAAGACTATTTGTGCACTGCGTAGTAAAACTTAAATTTCTCGCATCACTATCTAAATAGATATCTAGGGCGTCGCTAATTGTTTTGATGAAGACCGCTTCTGTTTTATCTCTAGCTCTGCCTACCCCTCCCGTTGTCGTAATTAAAACAATTCCCGCAATTATTCCTAATACCATTATTGTAGCTAGTAACTCTATTAACGTAAATCCTTTTTTATTCATATTCTCGTCTCCTCACAAATCATAACCAAATTATATCATTTATTGCTCGTAATTTCAATTGTAAAATACATATTTTAACGTTTATTTTGGTAGACAAAAAAATACATTTAAGATAAAATAAAAATGAATGGAGGATAATATGAATATTAGTAACAATTGGCAAGACTATGAATGCCTTGCCACCGGTAATAAAGAAAAACTCGAACGTTGGGGAAATATCATTTTAAATCGTCCTGATCCTAGTATCGTTTGGGATAAATCTGATAACCCTATTTGGAAAAAATGGGACGGCTATTATCATAGATCTAATGAAGGCGGTGGTTATTGGGAATTTAAGAAAAAATTACCTAGCTTTTGGACCGTTAACTACCGCGATTTAACATTTAAAGTTAGCCCTACGAATTTTAAACATACCGGTATCTTCCCTGAACAAGCAACTAATTGGGATTATATTATGGAACAAATAAAAAATGCTCATAATGAAGAATTTAGAGCTTTAAATTTATTTGCTTATACTGGATGTGCCACAATGGCCGCCTCAAGAGCCGGCGCTAAAGAAGTTGTCCATGTCGATGCCGCTAAAGGTATGATTGATTGGGCTAAAGAAAACATGCGCTTATCACATCTAGAAAATAACACTATTCGCTATATTTGCGAAGATGTTTTAAAATTTCTAGATCGCGAAATCAGAAGAGGTAGAACCTATCACGCTATCATTATGGATCCTCCTAGTTATGGTAGAGGACCTAATAAAGAAGTATGGCGTCTAGAAGATAATCTTCAAGAATTATTAAATAAATCAAAACAATTATTAGCGGATAATTACTCATTTCTATTAATTAATTCATATACAACTGGCTTATCCCCTACTTCATTAAAAAATATTCTTTCATTAACTTTCCCTAATAGTCATATTGAAACTGGTGAAATTGGCTTACCAGTTACCGAAAACAATTTGACTCTTCCTTGTGGTATCTATGGAAAAGTATCAAAGCATTAATATCTTATATGAAGATAATCATCTTCTCGTAGTTCACAAACCTGCCAATATACCAACCTGTGAAGATGCTTCAAAAGATAAAGATTTATTAACTATAATGAAAGAATATATTAAAGAAAAATATCATAAACCCGGCAATGTTTACTTAGGCTTAATACATCGTCTAGATAGGCCTACCGAAGGTATCATTGTTTTTGCTAAAACAAGTAAAGCTGCTGGAAGATTAACTAAACAAATTAATGATAAAGAATTTAAAAAAACTTATTATGCAATAGTGGAAGGCAATCCCAAAGAAGGTACCTTCAAAGATTATCTCAATAAAGATGAAAAAAATAATACCTCTTATGTAACAACTAATGATATTGGTAAAGAATCCATTTTAAAGTACACTACCATAAAAACGAAAGATGGTCTATCACTTGTCAAAATCAATTTATTAACTGGTCGTCACCATCAAATAAGAGTTCAGTTTTCATCTAGAAATTATCCTTTATATGGTGATCATAGATATAACAAAAAATTTATTAATGATAATAAAGAAAATTTAGCCTTAATTGCTAAAGAATTATCTTTTTATCACCCAATAACTAGAGAACCATTACATTTTGAAATCGATTTACCAAAAAAATATCCTTATACTTTATTCTAAGGATATTTTTTATTACTTATACCAAAGGGGATATTTACTAGTTAACTCTATAACTTCATTCGTTAACTTATCTAACTCTTTTTCATTATCTCTATTTTTAAATGCCTTATCGATAATTCTCGCTACTTGCCTAAACTCTTTTTCTCTGAAGCCTCTTGTTGTCATCGCTGGTGAACCAATTCTAATACCACTAGCGACCATTGCTTTTTCCGTTTCGTTCGGAATCGTGTTCTTATTTACCGTTATATGAATTCTATCTAATAATTTTTCAGCATCTCTTCCCGTAATATTAGCACTTGCTTTAACATCTAATAAAATCAAATGATTATCTGTTCCACCGCTAACTACACGATATCCCATCTTGATAAATTCATCACACATCGCTTGAATGTTTTTAATAACTTGTCTTTGATAAATTTTAAATTCTGGTTGTAACGCCTCATAAAAGCATTCTGCTTTAGCCCCAATAACATGCATTAAAGGACCGCCTTGAATACCAGGAAAAATAACTTTATCAATTTTTTTAGCAATCTCTTCATTATTAGTAAGAATAATGCCACCACGTGGACCACGTAATGTCTTATGAGTAGTTGATGTTACCACATCTGCATAAGGAATTGGTGATGGATGAAGACCGGTTGCTACAAGTCCGGCAATATGCGCCATATCAACAAACAGATATGCCCCTACTAAATCACATATTTCTCTAAATTTCTTAAAATTGATTGTTCTTGAATAAGCAGACGCTCCCGCGATAATCATTCTTGGTTTTTCTTTTAAAGCTATTTCTTTTAATTTATCATAATTAATCATTTCTGTTTCAGGATCTAAATCATAACTAATAATCTCATAATCGACACCACTAAAATTTAATTTATAACCATGTGTTAAATGACCACCATGATTAAGATTCATACCCATTACCTTATCACCATGATTAAGTAGTGCTCGATAAACCGCCATATTCGCACTTGATCCACTATGTGGTTGTACATTGGCATATTTACATCCAAATAATTCTTTTAAGTATTCGATAGCTCTCGTTTCAAACATATCAATATATTCACAACCACCATAATATCTCTTACCAGAATATCCTTCAGCATATTTATTAGTTAAAATACTTCCTTGAATTTTTAATACATCATTTGATACATAGTTCTCTGATGCAATTAATTCAATGTTTTGTTCCTGTCTATTTCTTTCTAATTTTAATGCTTTCTTTAAGTATTTATCCATAATTACCTCCATACCATTACATTTATTATAATCATACTTTAAAAAATAAAGCAATACACTTTACAAAAAAATAAACCTCTTTTACAAGATTTATTTAATTATCAATTTTACAATCGTACAGCCATCATTAAAATTATCAGTTTTATATTCTAAAACATGTTTATTATGAGATAGTGTTTCATGTACTTCTTTTTTTATAATACCCGTACCTATCCCATGAATAATTAGAATCGTATCATTACCTAATATTATATTTTCATCGATAAAATCATTGACTGCTACTCTAGCACTATCTCTATCATAGCCATGTAAATCAATCTTGTGGTATCTTTCTAAAAATATATCTTTCATCATAACTCCTACAAAGGCAAAGTAATTATACATTTAGTACCCATATTTTTAATACTTTCATATTCCATCTTGCCATTATGGGCTAGAATAATTTCATTTGATAAGGCTACTCCTAAACCAGTTCCATTTTGTTTAGTCGTATAAAACATCGTTTTCATATTTTCAAGTTCTTCTTCCGTCATACCAATACCATTATCACTAATTGTTATAATTATCCTCTTCCCTTTCAATTTCATATCTATCTTTATTATACCATTATTGTCGATTGATTCGACACTATTTTTAATGACATTGACAAATACTTGTTTTAATCTTTCATAATCACCATTCATATATATTTCATCATTCGTGGATGTATATACTAAATCAATTCTTCTATCGACTAATAATAATTTAAATGATTCATA
>ONWZ01000059.1 GCA_900321645.1 uncultured Eubacteriales bacterium
CATCTTTAATGCTGAAAAAGTCTTAAATAGAACCAATTGGAAAGATACCATTATATTAAAAATAATATCTAATCCAATTTATAAAGGGGATTACCTGCATTCAGAAGTATATTACGAAGATGTTGTAGAACCTTTAGTATCAGAAGAATTATGGGAAAATTGCCAAGTTCAAAAGAAAAAGAACTCTAGAAACTATATGCGTAGTCAAACATATATCTTCTTACAAAAATTAAAATGTCCTAAATGTGGAAGAATATTAGGTGGTAGAGCTACTCATAAAATAAAAGCCGATAAATGGTATCATTATTATGGTTGTGAGAATTGTAAAAATAATATAAAAGAATATGAAATAGAAGAATCAATTAAACATATTCTAAATGATATTTTTGAATATGATTCTATCGTTAATGAATTTTTCTTGCCTGTATTAAAGAAAAAGATGGAATTATATGAAATAGACTTTGACAAAGAAATAATTCATTTAGAAAATAAAAAAGAAAGAATTAAACAAGCATATATTAATAATTCATTTACGCTAGAAGAATATGATGAAGAAAATAATAAATTAACTTCACAAATTAATGAACTAAAAAGAAAACAATTAGAGCAAGTTCAAACTAATGAACTAGATTTATCTATTGAAGATATTTTAGTATTTAGAGATATCGAATTTATCAATAAAATTAAATTACCAATTCTATATGATGTCTTTATTGATAGTTGGGATGATTTAACAAAAGAAGATAAATTTAAATTAGTAATGCGTTATATTGATGATATAGAACTTGAAATGAAAAAAAATAAATGCGTTGTTAAACAAGTAAATTTTAGAAGTACTTTCTATGAAGATTATAAAAGTTTATTTGAAGATGGTTTTATCGATATTAAAAGAGATATGGTATTAGCAGATGGAATTAAACAAAAAGTAAGATATAGTAATTATTTGCCATTTGATATAGTAAGAGAAAATATTTTAAAATTATCTGAAGAATATAATGTTATGTTTTATAATGGAGTATTAAATAATATAACTAATAAATTTGATTATACATTCCCAGAAAATAGCACAATCGTAAGAATTTTTCCATTAGAAAAAAATACCAAAGATGAAGAAACATTATATGGTATTATAGGTATTCCTAACAGTGGACCAAATATGACTGAAATAAACCTAAAAGAGCTATAAAATACCCGTCGTACTTTATGGAGCAAATTGACAAAAATAGGGTAAAAATAAAAAGCAGGATAAAGGATTTGATATCATTGCTATATTAATAACCTTATTACATAAGGCATAGCAATGATATCATTTCTTATTTTGCACATGCAAAATCATCCATAAAATTTGGTTTGTTGCTCCATAAAGAGGAATATAACTATACATAAACCTTTTTAAAATAAGAAAAAAATTATCTATAACAACACCATATTTTACTCCATACTATGGAGCAAAATGAATATAAACTATAAATCTTGTAATATTATATGTCGGTATTGAAAAGTTAGATTAATTATTGTAAAATATTTATGTAGTATTTGATTGGGGGAAAATATGAAAGAAAAATTATTAAGACTTAAAACAAAAATTCAAAATGGGACTGTTAATGAGAGTGAAAAGGAAGAATTAGCTGCATTTTTAAGGAATCCAAGATTAGAAACTGATGAGTATTATACATTAGATAATCCTACTGGATATGCAAGTATAGATAGACCACAAAAGAAATATTACAAAAAAGGTGTTTTGGAAGCTGAATATCCTAAAATGAAAATGTATGATTATCTTTATTTAAGAAGAAAAAAACATTTAAATTTTACTGCATTAAATTATTACGGTAGAAAAATAACTTATGATGAGATGTTTGATAAAATTGAAGAAGTAGCAAAAGCCTTTAAGCAAAATGGTGTTAAAGAAGGAGATTATGTCGTAATAACAATGCCAACAACACCAGAGTCAGTATATATGTTGTTTGCATTAAATAGAATTGGTGCAGTTGCTGTTGAGATTGATCCAAGGACTAGCAAAGAGGATTTAGAAACTACTATTATCGAATCAAAGGCAAAATTTATTGTTGCAATGGAAGATTTATCACCTATGATATGCAATATGTTAAACTCAAATGTCAGAATAGCAAATCAGGTAAATAAAGCAATGTTAGTTTCGCCAACAATTTCCTTACCATTTGGGTTAAATATTGCATCTAATGCAAAAGATAATATTGAAAGAGCAAAAGGAAAAAAACCCAAAATTGTTACTGGTGAAAAATATATAAGTTGGCATGATTTTGTAAGATCAGGAAGAGGCTATAATGGTTTAATTGATTCCCAATATAAAGAAAATGATGTAGTTGAAATCATCTATTCCAGTGGAACAACAAATTCACCAAAGCCAATAGAATACACAAATGAAACGTTTACTGCTATGGTAAGACAAGTAGAATTAAGTGATACAGTATATAAAGAAAGAGATAAAAATTTGGATATTATTCCTATGTTTTTAGGATTTGGTTCTAATAATGGGCTTTATGTCTTATTATGTTTCGGCCTAGAAGATATTTTAATACCAACGCCTGTAATAGAAACATTACCGCAACTAATAAGAAAATATAAACCCAATCATATGTTAGGAGCCCCAATTCATATGAAAGTATTACTAAATTATTTAAAAAATGATGGAAGAGGACTAGAAGATTTATCATTTATTAAGTCTCTTATTTGTGGAAGTGCCCATTTAGCAACAACCATTCAATATGAATTAGATGATGAACTAATGAAAAGGAAAAGTAAAAGTAAAGTAGGACCAGGATATGGTCAAAATGAAGGCGGACCTACATTGAGTTTTTCTCCTCATGCGTTTCGTGAAGAAAGAAGACCTAATTGCTCTGGACTTCCTTTACCTGGCACGATTATTTCAATATTTGATCCACAGACTGATGAAGAACTTAAGTATGGTATGGATTTAGAAGGAGAAATAAGATATAAAACACCTTGCTCTATGAAAGGATATGCCTTTGACAAAAAAGAATTAACAGAGAAATACTATAAAAATGGTTGGTGCTGTTCTGGAGATTTAGGTAAAATCGATGCAGATGGAGGATTATATATTACTGGTAGAATTACAAGACAAATATCTAGAAGTGGCTTTAAATTTTCTCCAATGGAAATTGAAGAATTTGTTTTAAAACATATTCCTGCAATAGAAAGTTGCGCTTTAGTCGGTGTTCCTGACGATATGCAAGAAAATCTACCTGTATTATACTATACAATTAAAGAAGAACAGTGTGAAAATGCTGGAATAATTAGAGAAGAATTAATTGCTTTATGTAGTTCGTTAAAAGAATATAAAATTCCGTATGATTATATTGAAATTGATAAATTACCAGTTACTAAAAATTTAAAAGTTGATTTTAAAACACTTGAAAAACAAGCAGAAAAAGATCTAACAATACCATCTAAGAAAAAAGTTTTATCAAATAATTAAAAAAATGCAAATGTATACTAACAATTTGCTTTTTTTATGCTATAATTAGTATATATTAAGGAGAATAGAAATGTTATTAGGGTTAGTATTTATTTTCACAAATTTAGTATATTGTTTAATAACCACAATTGTGTATCTATCTAAAAAAAGAATTAATAGTATAGAAACAAAAATATATAAAGTAATTATGTTTTCGACATTAGTTGCACTTGTATTAGAAATGTCATGTGGTGTCCTAATAAGGTACTATACAGATAGTCCATTGACTTATGTCATAAATAAAGCCCATATTGCTAATATGTGTTTCTGGATCACTATATTTAAAATTTATATTATTGTTGCTGGATATGATAATAAAAAATATGAAATGTTTTATGAAAATAACAAATATAAAATATACATTTACATTCTATTTATATCAATACTAGCATTTGTTTTGCCACTTGAATACTATAACGAAGGATCTGAAATATATACAACTGGTCTAGCACCTTCATTGATTGTTATACTAGGTGGTGTATATTTATTGATTGATATTTTCTTACTTATTTTTAATGCAAAAAAAATTAGAAAGAAAAAAATAATTCCAATGATTGCACTATTTGTTGGATTTGGCTTTATTATATTTTTAAGAAACATAAGCCCAGCGTTGGTATTCATGTCATCAGTTTTTACAATTGTTACCGTTTTAATGTATCATACAATAGAAAATCCAGATATGAAACTTCTTGAAGAATTGCATGATTCAAAAGAAATAAGTGATAATGCCAACGAAGAAAAAACGTTATTTATATATAATTTAACACAGGACATAAGAAACATAAGTGGTGCAATAGATGATGATGCTGATTACATTTTGGAAAGCAAAAATTGGGAACAAACCTATGAATGTGCAAGAAATATAAAATTCAATTCAGCAAAATTTACAACAATGACTAATGAAATATTAGACATATCACAAGTTGATTCAGCAAATATTAAAACGTATAATAATAAATACAATATCAAAAATATTTTGAAACAATTAGTAAATGTATATGGTGATTTGTGTGAAAATAAAAGCCTTAAATTTAGAACAAATATAGATCATGATGTTCCTGAATTATTGTATGGCGACGGAATAGGATTAAAAGATGTTTTAAATACTATCTTAAGTAACAGTGTTAAATATACAGAAAAAGGATTTGTTGAATTAAGTGTTAACGCAGTAATAAAAAACGATATTTGCAGATTAATAATTACTATTGAAGACTCTGGTATTGGAATTAAAAGTGAAGAAATAAACAATATTAAAGTTAGTGATAAATCTCTATCAAAAGCAAATAAACTACTAACATTAATGAATGGAACTATGTTAATTTCTTCGAATTATGGAGTTGGAACTAAAATTAAAATTATTTTAGACCAAAAAATAGAATTAGTTGAAGATCCTGAAGTATCAAAGTATGAAGATATAATGAAAGATATCAAAATATTAGCAGTTGATGATTCAGAAGCTGGTCTAAAAATAATTGAAAAATTATTAAAAAATAGTCAAGCAAAGTTGTTTAAGGCGAATACTGGCAAAGAATGTATTGATATAATTAAAACAACCAAATTTGATTTAATTTTACTGGATGAGGAATTGTCACAAATTACAGCTAATGAATTAATAGTGAAAATTAAAGCAATTAGAAACTTTGATATTCCTGTTGTATTGCTTACTAAAGATAATAGTTATGAATATAATGAAGAATATATTAAAAATGGTTTTGCTGGATATATTCTAAAGCCATTAAAAAAAGAGACGTTTATTAATAGAATAAATGAATTTACTAAAACTAAATAAATAACTTTACTAGAAATATTTTTAAATTTTGATTGGAGTGATATAATGATTAAACTTGAACAATATAGGGATATTTGGTTAGCCGAAAAAATAGATGAAGTAATTGGCTTTTATCCTAGAGAATTTTATCCATTAGATAATTTTTCTTCCTTTAAAGTAGAGTGGAATGGCTATTTGTATTCATCATTAGAAGAAGCATATCAAGCAGCTAGTTTTATAGGTAGCTCTGAAGAACTAGTTGAAAAAATTAAACATTCACGTTCAGCAGATGAGGCTCAAAGGATAGCTTATGCTAATAGAGATAAACAAAGAAAAGATTGGAACGAAGTAAAACTTAGCATAATGGAAGAATTATTAAGATTAAAGATAGAGCAAAATCCATATGTAAAAAAGAAACTATTACAAACGAAAGATTATATAATTGTTGAAGATTCTCCAAAAGATTCGTTTTGGGGTTGGGGTCCAAATAGAGATGGTGAAAATAATTTAGGAAAACTATGGATGAAACTTAGAGAAGAACTAATAAAAAATGAATAGTTCTGCATAAAAACAAAATATTAACATAAAATAAAAATGATCCTAAGTATCCCGTGTGGACTTAGGACATTTTTGATATATCATGCCAATTCTTTGGAAAATTCATTGCTTTTAAAACATCATCCGATGTAATAGTCTTTAATTTTGATTTAATACTCATAATTCTACTAAATAATTTATGATGAAATTTATCATAATCTTCAGTACTAAGTAGGAGCTTTAAA
>ONWZ01000061.1 GCA_900321645.1 uncultured Eubacteriales bacterium
AAAATAGGAACTGAAGTTAAAGAAGGAGATATTCTTGTTGGTAAAGTTACACCAAAAGGAATGGCTGATTTAACAAGTGAAGAAAAATTATTACATGCTATCTTCGGTGAAAAAACAAGAGAAGTTAGAAACTCTTCACTTACCGTACCACATGGTGGCGATGGAATTGTTCATGACGTTAAGATTTATACAAAAGCTGATAATGATGAAATGCCAAGCGGTGTATCAAAAGTCATTAGAGTATATATAATTCAAAAACGTAAGATTCAAGTCGGTGACAAGATGTCAGGACGTCATGGTAATAAAGGTGTTATTTCCTTAATATTACCGCAAGAAGATATGCCATACTTACCAGATGGTACACCAGTTGATATTATGTTAAATCCGCAAGGTGTTCCTTCTCGTATGAATATTGGACAGATTCTTGAACTTCATATGGGTATGGCTTGTAAGAAGTTAGGTGTTCATATTGCGACTCCAGTACTTGATGGTGCTAAACGTGATGATATTGAAAAAATGATGGCTGAAGCTGGAATGGATCCAGATGGCAAGACTATATTATATGATGGTCGTACTGGTGAGCCATTTGATAATCGTATCAATGTCGGTGTCATGTATATGATTAAGTTGCATCACATGGTTGATGATAAATTACATGCGAGAGCAACTGGACCATATTCATTAGTAACACAACAACCACTTGGTGGTAAAGCACAATTTGGTGGACAGAGATTTGGTGAAATGGAAGTTTGGGCACTAGAAGCATATGGTGCTAGTCATGTACTTCAGGAAATTCTTACTTATAAATCAGATGATGTTTTAGGTAGAGTTAAAGTATATGAATCAATCGTTAAAGGTCAACCTTTACCAGATCCAAGTATTCCAGAATCATTTAGAGTATTAATTAAGGAATTCCAAGCATTAGGTTTAAATATTTCCGTTATCAATAATGAAGATGAAACAGTAAGTATTACTGATCTTGAAAAAGATGATGAAGATGATGAGATGCCTATTGCGGAAGAAATCGTTAAACCAGAATTATTTAGTGATACGCTTGAAGATGATTATACGGATGAATCTGATTTTGGTGAAGAAGAGGACGAAGATGATGAATTCGATTTACCAGATGAATATGGAGATGGTCTCGAAGACTTTGGGGCCGATGATGATATGGGAGGTGATTTCTAATGTTGGAAGCAAATAAATTTAAAGCTTTAAAAATAGGAATTGCATCACCAGATGATATCAGAACATGGAGTTATGGTGAAGTATTAAAACCAGAAACGATTAACTATAGAACTTTAAAACCTGAAAGAGATGGTTTGTTCTGTGAAAAAATCTTTGGACCTACCAGGGATTATGAATGTAGTTGTGGTAAGTACAAGAGACTTAGGTATAAAAATATTATATGTGATAGATGTGGCGTAGAAGTTACAAAATCAAAAGTACGTCGTGAACGTATGGGCCATATCGAACTTGCTAGTCCAGTATCACATATTTGGTTTGTTAAAGGAATTCCATCATACATTGGATTATGTCTAGATATGTCTCCAAGAGATTTGGAAGAAGTCATCTATTTTGTATCATATGTTGTATTGGATCCAGGAGCTACTCCACTTGTTAAGAAGCAAACATTATCTGACAAAGAGTATAGAGCTTATTATGAAAAATATGGCAATACATTCAGAGTTGGAATGGGTGCTGAAGCAATTAAAGAGTTGTTAACAGAATTAGATTTAAATCAAGAATTAGAAAAATTACAAAAAGAATTAGAAGGTGCGACAGGTCAAAAGAAGTTAAGATTAGTAAAGAGATTAGATGTTCTTGATTCTTTTGCTAAATCTGGCAATAGACCTGAGTGGATGATTTTGGAAGCACTTCCAGTTATTCCACCAGAACTTCGTCCAATGATTCAACTAGATGGTGGTAGATTTGCGACATCAGATTTGAATGATTTATATCGTAGAGTAATCAATAGAAATAATCGTTTAAAGAAATTAGTTGAATTAAATGCCCCTTCAATCATTATCCAAAATGAAAAA
>ONWZ01000147.1 GCA_900321645.1 uncultured Eubacteriales bacterium
AATGTAATGTTATAGTAATCAATACTTTTTTAAATAAAGATACAATAAATCTATTAACTAAATATCAAATAGATTATATTGTTGATGCTTGTGACAGTGTTCAAGCTAAAAAATTATTGATTGATTATGCACTAGATAAAGATATTAAGTTAATTGCTAGCATGGGAACTGCTAATAAATTAGATCCTGAAAAACTAACAATTACGGATATTCGTAAAACTGCATATGATCCATTAGCAAAAATACTTAGGAAATACGTTTTGGATAAAAAAACAAATAAGAAGATTATGGTTGTATCTTCAACGGAGGTGCCAATTAAAAAAGATGTACTTGCAAGCATGATGTTTGTACCAGCTACAGCTGGTATACTATGTGCTAAATACATCATAAATGATATTATTAATAATTAACAAAAGATAGAGGGTGATAAAATGAATACTAAGAGAAATTATTATTTATTTGTCCCTGCTGATGATATCTATAATAAAGTTGTCAAAGAAGACGGAAGTGCTGTTATTAATAAGAATGCTAATGAAATATTTGAAAGAAACCATGTACCACGCAAATATCATCATTTGGTAATTAAAATACCTTTCAATGGCGTCAACGAACCAAAAGAAGCCTTTGAATTAATTACTAAAAAATTGTTTTATTTAAAATCTTCATTTATCAAAGCTTTGTTTTCCCCACTTGGTAATCCAGCGGTTGAGATTCTTTCTAAGGATGTTGGAATTGTTACTGAAAATAAAATATTTACTGCTTATGCGATAAAAACATTTTATCAAGAAATCATTGATAACAATTTAGCTGGTAATTATGATAATGCTGTTAGAGAAATTTTAGGTAAACAAAAAGAAGAAACACGTAAAGGACTATTCACAAGAATAAAAAAGAAGAAATAAATTTATTTCTTCTTTTTTATTTACTTTCCATTGTATTAACTTTTTTAGTTAGACGAGATTTAACTCTGTCAACTTTATTTTTATGTACAAGTCCTTTAGATTTAGCATTATCTAATGATTTAATAGCTAATTTAAGACTTTTTTCTGCTTCTTCTTTCTTACCAGCTGCAATGAACTTATCGGTTCTCTTAATTGAATTTTTAACCGTAGATTTTAATTGTTCATTAGCTTTAGTAGTCTTTTCAATTTGTTTAATTTTTTTCTTTGCATTTTTAACATTTGCCATTTGATTTCATCTCCTTCCGATAACTACATACCATTTTATCAAAAAAATATTAAAATTGCAAATAAAATCGCATATTTTGTGAAAAATATAAATATATGAAAGGAATACTATGAGTAAAATAGATTTAGCAAAATACAATTTAAGAACCGATTTGATAATCGAAGATAGTAAGCTTATTCATGATGAAAAACAAATTGACGATTTAATTATTACGACAAGTGAAAAAGATGGACATTATATAACTTTATCTTTCGATGATATAACAGATCATGATAATAGGGAAATAGTCTTAAAGCATTTAACTGAAATTATTAAAGATATATTAATTCTTAGTAATATAAGTGAAGACGATAGTGTACTAATAATTGGTTTAGGTAATGATTTATCTACTCCTGATAGTCTGGGAGTTAAAGCTGCTAAAAACGTCATGGTAACGGGACATTTGTTTGAAATAGGTAAGGTTAGTGATGGAATCCGCAAAGTATATACTTTTACACCAGGTGTAATGGCTAACACAGGGATAGAAACAGCCAAAATTATTACTTCGATAATTAAAGAAATTAAACCTGATTTTGTCATAGCTATCGATGCGTTAGCATCAAGAAATATTGAACGTATCAATAAAACAATTCAGATTACTGATACTGGAATTCATCCAGGAAGTGGAATTGGCAATAATAGGGTAGAAATTAGTAAAAAAACATTAGGTATTCCAGTTATTGCCATCGGTGTTCCGACGGTTGTTATGTCATCAACAATTGTCTATGACACATTAAATTATTTAATTAAACATATTTCTTATTTAAAAGATAATGAAAATATTAGTAAATTAACATATTTTAGAACAAATTATAAAGATAAATTAAAAGAAAAAGATTTATCAGTTCAAGAAAAAGAAAATCTCTTAGGAATATTTGGCAGTTTAAATGATCAAGAAAAACAAAGTTTAATTGATGAAGTATTAAATAATACTGAACTTAATATGATTGTAACACCAACGGAAATAGACTTTCTAATAGATAAACTTAGTAAAGTAATCGCTAAAAGTTTAGATAATGCCTTACATCGACAAATAAATTAACATTTAAAAGATATAATATATTAGGTGAATAAGATGAAAGGTATGAAATTAAAGAAATTATCTAGACCCAAAAAGATTAAATATATATTATTAATAACAATTATTTATTTTGTATTTGCCTATACATTTTATTATTCATTTAAAAATAATAAAGTAATTACCAATGAAGAATTTATTAAATTTTTAATCAATAATGGAAATAGTAATATTAATGATAATGAGAAATTACCAATTGTAATTAATAAAACAATTAATTATGTTATGAAAATTGATTTTACTAAACCAGAAACATTATTTAATCAAAGTATTATTGGTTATTCAGATACCGATTCAGATGATACGGAAGATTTAGAAAAATTAAAACAAATTAGCTCTTATATCAGTGATCCATATCAAATTGATATAGAAAAGCCAATCATTTACATTTATAATTCCCATCAATTAGAGAATTATAATAGTGAAAATCTATCAATTTATGGGATTACCCCAAATGTCTTAATGGCTAGTTATTTACTTAAAGAAAAATTAAATAGTAAAGGCATTCCCACAATTGTCGAAGATATGAATATGACTGAATTCTTAGATTTAAATGGATGGGATTACGCGGCTAGTTATAAAGCTAGCCGAATATTTATGTTAGATAAACAAAATACCTATGATTCCTTAAAATATTATATCGATATTCATAGAGATTCAGTCGGTAGAGAAACTAGCACTATTAAAATTAATGGTAAGAACTATGCGAGAATTCTTTTTGTGATTGGACTAGAACATAGTAATTATGAAAAAAATTTGAAAGTAATAGCCGAGATTAATCAATTATTTAATGAATATTATCCTGGTTTAAGTAGGGGAATATATAAAAAAGAAGGTCCTAATGTCAATGGTATTTATAACCAAGATATTAGTCCTAATGTCATGTTAATTGAAGTAGGGGGAGTTGATAATACGATTGAAGAAGTAATGAATACGATAAATGCAATAAGCGATATTCTTGTAAAATATGTAGGTGATAATCATTAAAAAGAAGAGCTTAAATTTAATTTTTATAGTAATTATCTTGATATATGTTTGTTCTTATTATGTTGCTAATAGTGGTTATTATGAATATCACTTACAAGAAAGAACATATTTGACAAATGAAAAGATAAAAGAATTTGAAAGAGATGTTAAAAACAATGAAAATATCGATGTTAAAGATTATTTAGTAGATGAAGAAATCGATTATACGAATAAACTGACTAATTTAGTATATGGGATGAGTTATGAAGGTAATAAAGTAGCTAGAAAAGTAATTAAGAAGTTTTTTAAGAAATTAAGTTATTTAATTGAAGACTAATTAGCATAAATAAAAAGCCAATGATAAAAAATATTTTAGCTAGCTTTTTATGATAATTATTACCAGTAGGTAAGAGTTTGTTTAATGATATTTGAATCATTATGCCCGCTGTGAAACTTAGAATTAATCCTAAAACAGTATTATTAATATATTTAGCTAAAAATAAATAAGTAATAATTGCTCCAAGCAATTCTGAAATAGCCGAAATAAAGGTATATAAAATAGCCTTAAATTTACTTTTGGTGGCATAATAAATGGGAATAGCTATACTGATACCTTCGGGGATATTATGTAGAGCAATGGCAATACAAATGGATAATCCCAAATAAATATTCTTTTCACTAACAATAAAAGTAACAATACCTTCAGGAATATTATGTAAAATTATCGCTAACATCGATAAGATACCTACTTTATAGAGACTATTATTATCATTTACCTGATCAACTATTTTTTCCAAAATAAATGAGATAATGATACCGATAACCATAAAAAGAAAAGAAAGTAGAATTAATAATAATCCGTGATAATTATTAATTAGATAATTAAGTGATTCAGGAATTAAATCTAAGATGGAGACACATATCATCACTCCAGAAGCAAATGAACAAGCTGAAGCAATTAGTTTGTTTTTATCATTAATTTTAACAAAAATTGGTAATGTACCAATTAATGTAGCGAATCCTGCTAATGAAGTTAAAATAAATGGATACATCTTATCACCAATAAATTATATG
>ONWZ01000062.1 GCA_900321645.1 uncultured Eubacteriales bacterium
GCTGCCATAATATCTGTCATATTACATTTATAACCTGTATATACAATATCGTATTCCCAGGCACCTAATTTTGTTTTGGCTAATGCATCTTTTGATTGTCCATGCAAACTCCATAACATAAATTCTTTGTATAAGGCTTCATTATCTAAATTAGGAGTAGTCTTCCAAGTTACTGCTCCACCTTCAGCAGTGGTTAAGTTTTTAACAGCATGGAAAGAAAAACTAGTAAAATCAGCTACACTACCACTCATTTTATCTTTATAAGTTGAGCCTAATGAATGAGCTGCATCAGCTGCAATAATAATTCGACCATATGCCCTTTGAATATCATTACTTGGGTTAAATAGATTTTTCTTTCTTTCAACTATTTCATATAATTTATCATAATCGCACATTACTCCCGCAATATCGATAGGAATAATTACTTTAGTTTTATCAGTTATTGCCTTTTCTACTTCATCATAATTAATTTCATATGAATCTTTTTGACAATCTACCAAGACAATTTTAGCACCAACGTGATTAATAACACTAGCAGATGCTGTGTAAGTATAAGCACAGGTAATTACTTCGTCTCCTGGGCCAATACCTAATACCCTCAATACAAGTTCTTGGCATGCTGTATTAGAATTCAAGCATACTGCTCTATCAGTATGACAATACTCGGCAATTTTTTGCTCAAACTCTTTTGTTCTAGGGCCGGTTGTAATCCATCCAGAACGCATTGCATCTGCAACAGCATTAATTTCTGCTTCAGTAATGTCTGGAGGTGAAAATGGTATATTTTTCATTATTTACCTTTCTCTCCTATCTACAGTATAAGTACCTACTATTTTAGCTACTTTATCTTTTATATCATGTTCATTTTTATAAGCTTCTTTGATTAACTTATCTAAATCTTTTAAAAATTTGTCATCATCCATTTTAATTGGTTTACCGATATGAATTAACTTATTTGGAGTTTCTTTTAAACCTTCTTCATCCATTAAAATCTCTTCATATAGTTTTTCGCCAGGACGAAGGCCAGTAATTTTAATTGGAATATCAACGTTTGGTTCATATCCCTTGTATCTAATAATTCTTTCTGCTAGGTCATATATTTTAACTGGTTTACCCATATCTAAGACGAATATTTCGCCGCCTTTAGCATATACTCCTGCTTGTAAAATTAATGATACAGCTTCTGATATTGTCATAAAGAATCTTGTTATTTCTTTATGCGTAACTGTAACTGGGCCTCCATTTTCAATTTGTTTTAAGAATAGTGGAATGACTGAACCATTAGAACCTAAGACATTACCAAATCTTACTGCTACATAATCAGTTTTCGATTTTTTATCATATGATTGAATAATCATTTCACAAATTCTTTTAGTAGCCCCCATTACATTTGTTGGTCTTACTGCTTTATCGGATGAGATTAAAACAAATTTTTTAACTCCATATTTATCAGCTAATTTTACACAGTTAAGTGTCCCTAAGCAATTATTTTTAACGGCTTCATTAGGACTAAATTCCATCAGTGGAACATGTTTATGAGCGGCTGCATGATATACTTGATCAGGACGATATGTTTTAAATACATCTTCAAGTCGATCGTAGTCTCTAACTGAACCAATAATTGTTTTAAAATTTAGATTAGGATATGTTCTAATTAATTCTTGCTCAATATCATAAGCATTATTTTCATATATATCAAAAATAATTAATTCTTTTGGATCACATTTAGCAATTTGACGACATAATTCGCTACCAATTGAACCTCCACCGCCAGTAACCAATATTACTTTATTAGTGATATTATCAGCAATTTCTAAGGCATCGACAACTACTTCATTTCTTCCGAGGAAATCTTCATAAGATAATTGTCTTACTTTTTGCATACTAGGCATGCCAATCATTTCTGCTACATTTGGTAAAATTCTAATATTACACTTCGTTTTTTGACATTCATCGACGATTAAAGTTAATTTTTCTTTTGAAATTGAAGGCATGGCAATAATAATTTCATCAATTCCATATTTATTTACATTTTCACCAATATCATGTCTAGTTCCTACGACCGGTATTCCTCTAATATATGTACCTATCTTATTTTTATTATCATCAATAATACATACTACTTTATTACTAAATCCAGCCGGATTATTACCAATTTCATTAATCAATAATCTACCAGCTTCGCCACCACCAATAATCATTGTATTTTTAAGGTTCTTCCTTGTCATGCGAAGTTCCCTTATTGTTCTGGCGATACGATATGCATATCTAATTGTCGCTATAAAAAACGCTAATAACACAAATTTAATCAAATAATAACTACGTGGCATTTCAATTTTAAACATTATTTTATATAATGCTTCGATAAAAGTATAAGAAATACAAGCAAAGCCAATATTAATTAATTCCATAATTGATGCATATGTCCAAACACTTAAATATAATTTAAAAAGAGCACTAATGGCAATTAGTAATAAGGCATCAATTATAAAATATTTGTAGATATTATTAATATATAACTCAGGAATATTAATAAAATCGAAACGTAGTGCAATTGCTAAAAAGGAACTTAGCAATAGGACTACAATATCTAGGATTATAAACATTGCTATTCTTCTTCTTTTAACACTAAAAAAGTTTTTAAGTTTTTCTATTCTAGGCATAATATTACTTCTTTCTATTAAAGAGCATACTTAAAAGTAGTGCCACGACTAAAACGATTGATACTACTATCCATTTACCTTTATAGCTCTTATCTTCATTAAATTCTTCTTTATCGATAACTATTACGTCTTCTTTAGTATTAATAGTTATGTTATATACTTGTTCTATTTCGCCATTCTTAGCAGTAATCGTAATTTTATTATCTTTTAATTCACTTAATTTTTGACTGCTAATTTCTATTTTGGTATCTTTGTCTTTAGCAATTGGTTTTAAGTCTAATTCATCTATTGTTTCATTAACTTTTACCGTATAATCAAATTGATCTTTCTTTAAGGTAATTTTAACTATTTTTGAATCAATCTTTTCAAGTAAATTCTTATCTATTTCAGTAACTGCTTTGGTAGTAGTCGTAGTAGTCGTCGTAGGTTCTTCTTGTGAAGCTCCTACTTTTATATTGATATTACGATTATTTAAGTTAACTGTTTCACCCTCCGCTGTCTTACCACTAGCGGTATGAATATTGACGCTACCTACCGTATCACTAGCATTTCTTTTAACTGATATTTCAATCGTACCAAGTAGTATCTTACCACTTTTAGCTTCATCGAATGAAATTGTATGTGTAATGCCATTCGGATTAGAATCACTTGCCCCACTAACTACGTAGAAACTAGCAGGAATATCATAAGTTGAATACACTAATGTAAAAGTTACACTTGATAATTCGCTTTCACTATTGGCATATAATTCAATTTTCTCACTACCACCTTTTTCAATTGTTAAATCACTTTTACTAACTTCTAACGCATATACATGTGAAAAAGTAGTGAACAATAAAAAGACAGTAAGTAAATATCTTATTATTCTTTTCATATTTAATCACTCGCTAAAATAATTATATACAATTTGTCGATTTATGTCAATGCAGAAGAAGGTTTTTTGGTAGTGTTTTTACACAGTTTTTCAATAACTATTTGGCATAATAAAAAGAAGTAAAAAAATTACTTCTTCACATTACTTATAAGCTTTTCATCATAATTATAAAATTGACCTAAAACATCTCTAAAAGTATTTAAAACAAGCGCTTCATTAACATTTAGGATTTTACATATTTCAATAAGGTTATACTTTTTACCATCAATGTATCCTAGTCTAAGTAGAATAATCAACGCACTAGTGGCATCTAATGTTTTTAATGTAGCAAGTGGTTCAGAATTATTAAAGATCGTTTGTAGTTCATTTATTTTGACTAAATCAATTACCCGCATATATATGTTTTTATCTAAACCATTTTCTGGTAATACTTGAAGAAGCAGTATCTCCTTAGCTTTAGTTTCTACCGTTTGTGAAATATCATTTGTTTGTTTAGGAGCATTATAATGAATATCTTTTTGCAATATATGATTTTTTCTAGCACCTAAATTATTTAATTTATTTAAATTTCTTAGCGATTGTTCTGGACTGTCAGTATATTCAGCCAATGCTTTAGTTCGTTTGTTACGTCTTATCTTTTTAAGGGCTGAACTCTCGATTTGTCTAATTCTTTCACGTGTAACATTATATATTTTACCAACTTCCCCCAAAGTATGGAAATTACCATCGGTAAAGCCATAACGATACCTAAGTATATTTTTGTCTCGTTCTTTAATATTGCTGGTTTCAATTATTTCTTCCAAATATGGTCGTAACATCTTATCTGCATATACTTCTTCTGGAGTAAGATCATTAGATGGAATTATTGCTTCAAGTTCATCATCACTATCATTAAATAACTTGGTATTAATACTAATCGTATCAAAATTCAAATTGTATAGTTCCGTAGCTCTTTTTAGTGAAATATTCATTTTTTTAGCAATATATGCTAATTTATTAGTAATCTCTGAATTATCTTCAATCTCACTATATATTTTATTAAATTTTGAAAGAGCGTAATACTTATTACTTGGTAATCTAATTGTTTTACTAGTATTGAAGAAAGACATACAAATTGCTTGCCTAATCCACCATACACCATATGTCGAGAATTTTATGCCTCGGTTAGGATCAAATTTATCGACCGCTGTCATTAGACCAATATTACCTTCGCCAATTAGTTCAAGCATTTGCGAACTATTATTAGCATATTTTTTGGCAACTGCTACGACTAATTTTAAATTGCTTTCGATAAATTTCTGACGTGCTTGATTATCGCCATTTTGTGCTTTAACAGCTAAATCATGTTCTTCTTCTCTACTTAATACTGGAATATTGCCAATTTCCAGTAAATAAGCATCCAAGGATTCTAAATCAGCTTTATTTTGCTCCTTAAATTCTTCTTCATATTTGGAAGCACTCTCTTTAATCGTAATATTATTAATATTACAATAAGTTTCAATAGATTGAACAATTAAATAATTATCAAACAATTCGTCCATATAACCATTTGTAATAGCGTGTTTATGTTTATTAAAAATTGTTTTAATCATTGTCATAAAATTACTATTATTATTTAGTAAATATAGAATTAAATCTGGTGTTGGAACATAATTACATTGACTAACATAATTAGATATCTTATCAATATTATCTAGACATTTCTGATAATTACTAAAATTATTACATTTCTTATCAATATATGTACTAATTAATTTTTGAGCAAACGTTTCATCATTTAATATCTTTGAAAGATGATTTAGAATACGATTAGTAACCGCTTTCTTTATATAATTCTCATATTTTTCTTTTCCATTATATTGTTTTTGGGATATTTTTATTTCTTTTAAAACAATTTCAGTATATTTGGATAGTGAAAAGCAACCAAAGATATAATCATTATATATTTGATCAAAAATAGTTTTATAGTTTTCATAAATTGTTTCCGGACTTAAATTATTAAGATTTGTACTATTAATTTCCATCGCTATCCCTCTATCATATTTATCATAACACATTTTATAAAATTTGAAAACAAAATCATCTTTTTCTTGAATTCTACTCTAACCTTTGTTAAAATATTCAGTTGTGGTGATACTATGACAAGAGATATTAAGGAAATTATAACTAGATTACTAAATATATCGAAAGATATTACGGATGAATTTGGTGTTTTGGGAGCTTTATCATATGAAGATAAAGAAAAAACAGCTATTTTTGATAATCATATTAATAAGCTTAAAAAAGTTTTAGATACTGAATCTATTATAATTAATAATTTATCAGTAACTGAATTGTGTGAAATTTTTCGTTTATTACCTAGTTATAATGATGGTTCATTAATTTATGAAAGAACATTCACTAGAATTGAAAATCATTTAGAGAGTATGTATAATGATGTGTCGATTGCGGAAGATGCTTTTGATGAAATTGAAGCAACTGTCGAATATGAATTAGGTAGTGACCAATTAGATTCAGTTGCTAGCCATTTTGAAGCAGATCCCGAAAACGCTAAATATGATGATATGTTTACTAATTATATTAATATTTATGCATTAAAAAGAATTCATGATCGTATTCAAAATACCACGACTGAAAATAAAAGTGATGCTAATTTAAAAGAAGCAATGTTAAAACAGTTAAAAATACTTAAATATTTAATTCTTTCACAAAATATTGAACTAGAAAAATTAGGAGTAAAATATCGCTTTGATATAAGAAAAATGCCCTATTTAGAAATGCCTGATGCCGATGTATCTACGATTGCCTATAATCATTGCATATCAATTATTGCTAAAATGTATCGTCCATATATTGGAAGAGATCAAGCTGATACAAATACTTTAAATCTATTTAATATGATTTGCTTTGAAGCTTATTTAAACCATATAGATAGGAATAAAATATATAAATTAGCAAGTATTTGTGATGAGTTTCGTATGACTACTTCAAATCCTTTTTATGGCGATATTGCAAAAACTAAAGTGTTAAACAAAAACTAGGAAATAATTCCTAGTTTTCTGCTTCTTCTAGCATTGTTGTGATAAATATCCCATATCCTTTATTTGTTTTATCAACGACAACAAAGTTAACTGCCCCAATTATTTTATCATCTTGAATAATTGGACTTCCACTCATTCCTTGAATAATACCCCCAGTTTCATTAAGTAAATTCTGATCAGTTACTTCAAATAAAATATTTTTTGTATTGGAGTTCATATTTACTTTTAAAATATTGATATCGAACGCTTCTACTTTTTCACCATTAATAACAGTAAGTATTTGGGCTTCACCTAGATTAATTTCTTCAGGTTTAGCTACTTTATACATTTTACCTTGAGGAAGTGTATCGGTATAATTACCAAATATTCCACTTGTAGTATTTTCTACTACTTCTCCATATATGGCATTTGAATCACTGATGGCATTCTTTTCACCAGGATTACCATTAGCACTTTTATTTATGCCTGTAACGACTGAGTAGAAGATTGTTCCTGTATCTGATTCAAACTTACTTTTAGTTGATTTTTCTAATATTTCATGGCAAATAAACAATTGGCGAATGTTTATCTTTTACCATCATTTTCCAAAAAATGATGTTAGCTTTTAATTTCTTTCAATTCCTCAATTGCAAATGATACTTCAATATCATTATTTTCTGATACTTCAATTTTGGTAATAATTTGATTTAATAAATCTTCTGTTATGATTTTTGAATTCAAAAAATTGTTTAAAATTGTTTTGGTATCATTAATTTTGTCATTATCTTTTTCTAATTGCTTTTTTAATTTTTCTATATCATTTTCAATATCTAGAATTTGTGTATTAATGGCTTCAATTTCATTTTCTTTTTTTAAAGCCATCATTTTATACATTGTTTCTGTAATAACCTCATTTAATTTATCTTCATACAACTTTATTGCAATATTTTCATTTTTTTCTTTTTCTTTTAGCAATTTTGAATATATTGCTTCATTTTGTGTTATTTTTTCTCGAATATTTTTATAGCTCTCTCTAATTAGTTTTGGGGTGTCTAAATATTTTAAATATTTAGTGCATAAATCTTTTAAATAATCTATTAATTGATTTTCTAATACTTCATAATCAACAAAATGAGGGGAACAAACACCGTGTTTACTATATTTTTTATAATAATTACAGTATCCTATTCTTCCTGCATCATGATTATTTTTATTTCTCCATCCAATAGATATTCTATGTCCACAATCTTTACAATAAAGTAATTTTGATAATAAATGTTGTTCTCCTGGTAATCTATTATATTTTTTTGATGTTTCTACTAATTTCTTTTGTATTGCTTCATATTTAAAACGTTCAGTTAATGGTTCATGTTTATTTTCTACAATTACCCAATCTTCTTTTGCGTTATGAATACATTTTTTAGATTTATAACTTGCTTTTTTTATTTTTGATTGTACTACATCGCCACAATATACTTGATTCATTAAAATTCTTCTAATCATATATGATGTCCATATTGCACCAACTTCTTTTCTTGTTTTTGTTTCTCTACCTCTACCAGAATATAGCCCAGGTGTTGTATATTTTTTATCGTTTAATATATTTGCTATTGCACATGTTCCTTTTCCTTCATATGCTAAGTCAAATATTTCTGTTACAACATGAGCAACATCTGGATCTGGTATTAGTATATGCTTATCATCAGGATGTTTCATATAGCCGTAAGGTGCAAAAGAGCCAACATATAATCCCTGTTTTTTCTTACTATCTAAAATTGATTTTACTTTTCTTGAAATATCGGCACAATATACATCATTATATGCTAATTTCCATAAAATAAGGTCTACAGAATCATATTTTGAATCCCAATTATCATTTATCGATATGTATCTAACTCTATGCTCTGGAAAATATTTTTCAATATAAAAGCCTGTTTCTGAGTGATCTCTTCCTAATCTTGATAAGTCTTTTGTAATAACACAATTAATTCGACCTGCTTCTATTTCTTTAAGTAATTCATCCCATCCTGCTCTATCAAATGTTTGTCCTGTTATACCATCATCAAATAGATAATCTTTAAGTTTAATTCCATGTTCTTTACAAAATTGTTCTATATATACTTTCTGAGAAGAAATACTATCACTTTCCATTGAAAAATTTCTCTTATCTCTATCTTCTAATGAAATTCTACCATATCCATCTGCATTACATATATCTTCGTAAGTTCTTGACATTTTTCCTCCTTTATAAAATGAACTTCTCCAAAGATAATAATTAACAATATAATTATACACTAAACAAGGTAAAAATAAAATATCTTTAGAAATTATCCATTAATTACCAAAACTATTGTTATTTTCATATTTAACTAAATATTTTTTAAATAATCTTGTTAATACTTTTTCAAATTTTAATGCATCATTCCCTTCTGCAAATTTATATATAAAATTATAGTTAGTGTTTTTCTTTATACTCATAAAAATTATCCTCCTTTAATTATTATTGATTATAATTTTTAAAATATTCTTTTTATAATATAATACTTTTTGATTATATAATGATTTATTCTAATTCAATTATTTCTATTCTATTGTTTAAACTTTGTCCTATTAGTTTTTTATTAAAGTTAATAAACATATTTTTTACTTCATTCATATTTTTTCCTACTAGCACAAATTCAACTGTTTTATAATAATTAATATTTACTATTATCAAATAAGAGTTATTTTCCATTTTCATTTTCCTTTTTAAATAAATTATTCATTTTTTTATCTTCTTCTGATGCTAATTTCAAAGCACCATATATAAATAGGATAAATAATAATATAAATATACTAATAAAAAAATTAGTCATTATTCCTCCTTGTTAATTTATTTTTTAATATCATATTATTTCTTTGTTTCTTAACATTTATTTTTATTCTTTTATTTACATATGGCATATCTAAAATATTAGTTTTATACATTATGTAATTAACCTGTTCTAAAACATCTTCTTCTGATATTCCATCTAATTCAAAATCATATTTTTTAAATAATTTTACTTTATATCGTTTTAACATAAAACTTCCTTTCATTTTTATATAAAATGATTAATTATCAAATGGCTATTTGCTAGATAGCTCCATAGGATTTTCACCTCAACTGTGGTTCTCACAGAGTCGTCCCCATTGCTTGAGTCTGTGGCTAGACGAAAGTATCATTGTCCCTACTACCTGTTATCGCATTATTAAGAGCAACTTAATATTTATAGTCAAGTATTAATCGACATGCGTACTTACTAACGTGCTAATTGTTTCCAATTAGTAATAGGAATGTATCTGATAATTATTAATACAATTTTCAAAGAACAGCTTTTATAAAAATTATTAAGTGAAAGGATATTTATATCCCTTCACTTAATTGGCACTTTAAAAGCAAAAAGTGTAGTCTAATTTTTAAAATTTTTAAAAATTTTTTCCAATGCTATATCAATTGAGAATTTTACTGCTCTCTTTGTACAGTTTTCTTCATTGGCAATTTCTTCAAAAGTTTTATTATCAAAATAATATTTAATAATCCTTCTTTTTTGAATATCAGATAAATTATTAATTATATTTTTTATTTCTTTATGAAGTATTCTTTTTTCTACATCATCTTCGAGTTCCATTGGTTTATTGGCCATTCTATGTTGCAATTCTTCTTCAGACAGATCTAAATGTTCTATGTATTTTTTGTATTTATGGATTTGTGATATATCTTCCAATTCAAATTTATCTAGTGCTTTATATACTTCTTCTGATACATCTACAAATTGTGTATTCATAAAATTATCTTTAAACTCAACTACATATGTATTTCTTTCATCATCATAATTTAAAATATATGGATTATCTTTACTTCTATTTCTTTTAGAATTAATCTTTTTCATTTATATCTCCTTTCTTTGAATTTTCAAAAAAAGGAGTTTTGGTGGCCCTCTACACGTAATAAATGGTTTTATTTTTCTACAAAAAAAAAGAGCGAACTATCACCATAATGTGATAGCTCACCCAAAAATTTTTTTAAATTTCCCCTTCCTGATTCTATAAAACCACAATAAAATCATAGAAATTACCCCACAACATGCATAGGGAAAAATATATATAATTATTAAATATATTTTACAACCTTCTTCTTTTCCCTTGGCTATGTATTATAATTTCCATAATATGGAAAATAAAGGGCATATTAGGTAGAATTACCCAACCTTTTAGGTGGAATACCCAACCTAACAGGTAGAATTTAACTTTTTTATATATTTTAAAGGGGAAAAAATATATAAATTTTTCAAAAAAATAATACTGTCAATAAAACAGTATTTTTATCTTATATTCTTTATATCATTTTGACATTGAAAAATACTCTCGTTAAAAACTGTGTAAGTAGATAATAAAGTATCTAAATCTTTATATTGTAAAATTCTTTCAATGTAAATACTTGGATAAATAGATGCTGAATTATTATTTTTTACAATAGTATATTCCATACTATATAGTATAAATTCAACTTTCCCATATCTATTAAATAATCTTTTAATCTCATCGATATTCATTAACATCACCACTGCTAATTAAATTATAACATATACTTAGCTTTTTTTTCAAAAATATAACATTATCAAAGTACAAAGTTGATTTTAATAGTAACTCTTGAATAATAATGTTTTTAAAAAAAGATATAGAATAACTATTACTATTTTTATTGTTTATAATTATTGTATTATAAGTACACTATCCTTATGAATAAAAAAGAAAGAACAATGTTATTCTTTGCTTTTTTGTGTTAACTATTTAAATAAATTCTTAATAATCTAATAATATCTGATAAATCTATTTTATTATTATTACTCATATCGCCAATTGATAAGTCATTATCTTTTATCTCTAAAGTTCCAAGATATTTTTTAAGCAAAATAATTATATCACTAAGATCAATTCGTCCATTTTGATTCATATCACCCTTTAAAATATCTGTTACATTCAAAATATAATTAGCAGTAATAGTAATACCATTAATAACTTTTGATGCACTAATTACAGCATTTCCATTATCTAAAGCAGTTACTTTACCATTACTATCTACTGTTGCAATTTTTGTATTGCTACTTTTCCATGTATAACCATTAAAAGTTAAAGCAGGATAATTAGTAATAATATTATTTGTTATACTACCGCCCTTTGAAGTATATAAAGCATTATTTTCAAATGAAATTTTTACATCCAATGGAACAAATGAAGCATTTATTTTACTTGCATATTCCTCTGCCTTTGAATTTTTATATCCATATATCACTACATTTGGACATTTTGATATAATGGTAGTGTCTTCATTATGATGATACATATATAATTTAGGATTATAAATATATATTTTTTCCAAATTAACTAAATTAACAAAAACCGTGTTAACAACACTAGTTACATTTTCAGGTAAATATATTTCTTTTAAGTATTCATTATTAACTATTGATTTATACTCAATTTCTTTAACTGTTTCCGGTACAGCATAAGTACTATTATTCTTATTAGTTGGATAATTTATAACCGTTACTGGTTGATTATCCTTCTTTTCATATAATATACCATCAATTGACATATAATTTGGATTATCTTCATCAACTAAAAACTTCTTTATATTAGCATTTTCAAAAGCATTACTTGTAATTGAATTTACTGATGCTGGAATGATTATCTCATCAACATTCTTTAAGTAACTAAATGAAGCAAATTCAATTGTTTTTATACCATTAGAAACAGTAATCTTTTTAGCAGTATTATTAGTCATATTTATAGAGCCAAAAGTTCTTCTTGCAATTAACGATACTTCATATCCATCAATTATAGCAGGAACAACAATATTTTCACTATTACCTAAATATTTAGTAATCTTAATTGTTCCATCAGTTAAATTTTCGTAACTCCATTCACCACTAGCATAGCCGGTTACATTAATAGTTACACTATTTTTTACTCCAGCATAATTAGATTTAACAGTTATAGTAGTTTTTCCCTCTGATATTCCTGTTATAATACCATTATTATCAACTGTTGCAATTTCAGGATTACTGCTTGACCAACTAAATGTATTATCAGTAGCATTTTCTGGAGTATAATTAACTGTTAATTTATGAGTTTCA
>ONWZ01000042.1 GCA_900321645.1 uncultured Eubacteriales bacterium
ACCTGTTAAGATTGCTAATAATGAAACATCTACTGTTATTTTAACATGTGTAGATAGTGAATCAGGAATATCAGTACACAATCTACAAGTAAGTGATTTTACTCCATCAAATAATAAGATAACGGTTACTAATTTAACAAAAGAAAGTGTTACAAATGGATATAAATATACAATAACTGTAACAGGTACAACAAATGATGGTACGTCACATCTTACAGTAGATGCTAATAAGATTAGAAATGGTGCAGGGTTAGGTAACTTAAGTACATCATCTGGTGATATTACCGTCGAAAATGTTATAAGTATTAGTGATGCTGTAGTTACACTAGAGTATACAAGTACAACCTATAATGGTAGTGCTAAAACACCATCTGTAACAGTGATAAAGGGAGGTAACACTCTAATTTTAAATACCGATTATACGGTTACATATACAAATAATACAAACGTCGGTACAGCAACAGTAACAATAACTGGTATTGGTAATTATAGTGGAGAGACTTCAAGAACCTTTACCATATCATATAATTCATTTAATATAACATTGGATAACGATAATGCTACTACTAATGGAACAAGTACATTATATATGCGCTATGCTGATGGTGTATATTTAGATAATACATATGCCAACAAAATGACCACAAGTTCTAATCCGATTAGTACATTACCACAAAGAACGGGATATATTTTTGACGGTTATTACGATGGCGCTACACAAATGATAGATGCTACAGGTAAGATAACGAGTGCATTTACAAACATCAAGTATAGTTCAGCGAAGACACTAAATGCCCATTGGACTGCTAACACTGCAATCATAACAATCAGAAAAAATGATGAAAATTGGTCTAATAGTGGAATGAATGTAGCTTTATATCAAAATGGTACTGAAAAGTATGCATATTTAAATTCAACTCAAAGTGGTTCAAATATTATCTTTACTGGTGTTGCCAATGGAACATATAATATTTATGCATCTTATAATTCGGGTAATACTGGACAAACAATGATGAGAGATACGGGATTAACGGTAACTATATCTAATTCCAATGATACAAATACAATTGATTACTATACAATTACTAGAAGTAAGGGTGCTAATACAAATTTAACAACTAGATATGAATCATCTAGTGGTTCTGTATATGATTTATCTACGGCTCACTTTTTAAAGAATATGGTAATTTATATTACCGCTAGTCCTTCAACGGGTTATGATTTAACTTTGTCAGTTTGTGGAACAAACAGAACTAGTCCATATACATTAACAGTTACTGAAAGTTGTGCAATTACAACAACTGGTACAGCACAAACATATACCATAACATTTGATGACAATAGGTTTAGAGCAAGTAGTTCAAGTATTACATCAAGTGGCTTAACAATAACTTATGATCGAAGTGATCACACGTTATTAATTAATGGTACTCAAACGGCAACAGTTGTTCTTCAGGATATTTTGCATACGTTTGTTGAAGGAGATACCTATATTTCTACGTTGACATATGTTAGTGGTAGTATAAGTGTTACTGATAGCACTAGTCATTATTTATGTAATGATGCTAGAAGATCAGATTTGACTGTTTCATATCAGTGGTGTTTGACGCCACCAACTACTTCCACCCCGGCTACTAAATCATATACAATAACTTCGACAATAGCTTCTGAAGCAGCATATATTCGTAGTATGTTATGGGTTGCTTCTGCTAACAAAGTAACATATACAAATTATAAAATGAAGGTTGATTTTACTAAGGTGCAAACAGCACAAGTAACTTATGGTAGTACCTATAGTGGCATGTTACCAACACCAGCTAGTCGTGATTATTATACATTTGCTGGTTGGTATACGGCTGAATCAGGTGGATCACAAGTAACATCATCAACAACAGTCGCAGCTGGTGGTGACCGTACATTCTATGCTCATTGGAATGATAATACTTCACCATATACAGAAATTGTTAGTGATACAAGGAACACTTGGCAAAAAAGTCAAACATTTTCATTTAAATTAAGTGATACAGGGGATGGATTAAAAGCAGGAACATATTCATTTAAATATATGGTATATGATGATTATGATAATCCACCAGTTTGTGATGATATGACTTCAACATTCTCAATTACAGTTTCACAAGATGGTCTTAGTAGTGCATCAAGCAGTAATATTACCATAAATAGTGGCTCATCAACGTATATCGCTTGGTGTAATACTTCAGCCGTGCAAGATGTTTACGGAAATACAAGAGCAGCAGGTAATATTTATGCCCATGGATGGTATTTAAAAGTTGATAATACCGCGCCAACGCCAAGTTTTACAACAACTAATGCGTTAAAGCAGACTAGTCAAACCGCAACATTGAGTTGCAGTGAAGTGCGTTCTGGAGGAACTACATATTACTGGGGAACAAGTGCTCCAACTAGTTCAAGCACATATAATTCAATTAGCGGATCGGTTACAAAAACTATTTCATCACCCGGAACGTACTATTTTGCATGTAAGGATGCTGTTGGCAATACATCTAGTAATAATTACTATAAAATATATTATACATATAAAGTTTATAATATGCTGGAAAATCAAACAGGCAGTACACTGGCATCTTTAAATACCGACAATTATACACTAGTTGGTACTGCGACGACATATATTGCCCTCAATAACACATCGTTGCCTGCATCATCAATATATACAAAACCCGATTATGGTGTGTATTATGGCATAAGTAATAATGGGCCAAGTACAACAGTCGCAACACTTAATTCAACGGTAGCGACATTGACAGCAAATAGTATTTATACTTGTTGGTTTTATCGAAGTGGGGTATACTTTAGATATAGGGTAAATGGTGGAACTCTGGCAGAAACTACAACTAGTGGAAGCGATACTTATCATTGGTCGGAAGCCGACAATGGTAATATTATGAGAGGTAAAAATAGTGCTGATCCATCAACCTTTCAGGTTAGGTATATATATGGAAATAGTACTAGAACCGTCGATTTAGCAGATTATAATGGTGGTGGAACACAACCATCAATAACGAAAACAGGTCATACTCCAGTAAGTGGGGCGGAATGGATATGTGAAAGTGGTTGTCGGGTTGCTAACAAGACATTTAGTCAAGCATCTTTTACAATGACAGATGCGTTTGTTAATACAAATTTATGCACAGATGCTCAAATGAAAGAAGGCAATTGTATTGTCGTTGTAAAGGTCAATTGGGCACCAAATGTTTATACGATTAATTTCCGTCAGGAAAACGCTACTAGTACGGCAGGCTCATCTTTACTTGGTACTCAGACATGTACATATGGTCAGGCTTGTACGTTAAAAACTTATGCGACCGATTTAAGTGGAGTATTTCCATATAGTTCTGCTGATCATGCTGTCAATTCCGATCATACTGCTTGGGGATGGGCGTTTTATGGTTGGGCGACATCTACAACTTCTAAAACTCGTTCATATACTGATGCCTATGTTTTTAGTAGTTATACTAGAACAAGTGATTTGAACTTGTATGCTTTGGGCTATAAAGAAATGAGTTTTTATGGTGGAGTAGCACCAACAGCCTCAATTTCTGGATTTACTCAAACGCAAATATGGAATCCTTATTCTACAGCTCAATCGCAATTGACATCGATGAATGTACCCGCTGCTATTAGTATTAGTGGTTGGAATTTTGCTGGATATAAAGCTGGTCGAAATACAGCTAATGCGAATTATATTACATTTACACCAGAGCAAGCTGGAACGACTGCTACACCGGCATATAGTGAATACTCATTGAATCGTAGTTTATATTCAAGAACCTTGACTGTAAGTTATAATGCCAATGGTGGAAGTGGTACGCAAAGCGCAACAACTAAAACACAATATTATAACTCTGGTTATGGTTCAAGTGGAGCTAATTCAGGTGAAACGCTTGGTTCAAATGCAATAACCTTAGCAAGCAGTAGCACATTTACAAAGACAGGTAATAGTGTTACTAAGTGGGCAGAGGGTAGTGCTTCTGGTACACAATATAATCTTGGTGCTAGTTATGAAGGTATTGGAGCAACTGTCACTAGTACGGCAGTATCAAAAACGATGTATGCAATATGGTCAGCTAATACTTACTATGTAGCATATAATAAAAATACAACTGAAACGGTATCAAATATGCCATCAGCTAGTACATCATATACATATGCAACAAGCGGTAATGTGGCGTTATCTTCCGCTACACCAACGAGATCGGGTTATACATTCTTAGGGTGGTCAACGTCATCTACAGCGACGAGTGCCTCATATTCGGCTGGTGGAAATTGGGCTAGAAGTAATGTTCCTAATTCTGGAGATACATTTACTTTATATGCCGTATGGACACCAAAAATTTATAAGGTTACTTTAAATAATCAAAGTGCTACATCAGCTGGAACTACGCAAGTGTGGTACAAATATAATACCAGCACTTACAATGGTGAAACATGTTATTACTATACCAATAGTAGTGCTACAACATGTTTAACGGATTATACAATTACTAAACCAGAAAAAACAGGTTATACCTTTGGTGGATATTATACAGGAACTGGCGGTGGTGGTACTCAGTATGTAACATCGGCTGGTAAATTTACAAATCAATTGTGGAAAAAATTACCGAGTGAAGTTAATAGTAGTTATACTGATACGATAACTTTATATGCCAAATGGACGGGTATCACGTATACAATTACATATAGGCAAGGAAATGGTACGAGTACGGCAGGAACTTCATCAATAGGAACATCAACATGTACATATGGTAGTTCATGTACTTTGACGACTTATGCTAATTTGGGTGCCACATTTCCATATAGCTCAGCGGATACTACAAATACTTATAATTGGGCTTTTGCAGGGTGGACGACTAGCCAAACAGGTACTAGTATTGGTACTTTGAATAGTGTATCGCTTACAAATGGAGCAACATTTACATATAATACAGCTGGCAATACAACATTATATGCTTTAGGTAAACGTATAAATAGATTTTATTGTGGTTCTGATACTAGTTCGACATTTACAACCACTACTCAATACTGGAATCCTTATTCGACATCAACATCATATTTGACATCAATGACCGTTCCTAATCCGGCAGATTTTGCTAGCACTTGTGCAATTTCTGGCTGGAATTATTATGGATATAAACTTGGTTCTAGCACAGCTTCGTCAACTGTTACTTATGAAACATCCACTTTTGGAACCAGTGTTAAACCTGGCTTAGATAATAAAGGTTACTATCGAACAGAATATTCGAGGACATTAACTGTAAAATATAATAAAAATGCCTCTGCTGCCACTGGTACAATGTCTGATACAACGAAAACACAGTATTATAATTCTGGGTATGCTGGAAATGATGGAGCGATAAGTTCAAATTCAATAACTTTAGCAAATAATGGTTTTAGCTATACTAACTATGAATTTACTAAATGGGCTATTGGAAGTTCTTCTGGAACACAAGTAAATGCTGGATCGGCGTATACGGGAATTGGAACAAGTGTTACTGATACTACAATTACAAAGACAATGTATGCTAAATGGACTGCTAGAACATGGACAATTACAACTGAAACATGTGAATTGGTACAAAAAAAATGTCCTAAAGCAAATGGAGTTTGTACATGTAATGGTACACCAGCTCCGACCGCTAATTGGTGTTATTACTATGAGTATGAAATAACAACTGAAGTAACAACTGGAAATTCTTGTACACCTAAAACTGAAATTAGTACTTGTCAAGCAAATTCCGATGTTGGGGATCAAAATGTAAGCTGTAGTTAATAAATAAAGTCAATACAAAAGTATTGGCTTTTCTCTTTATTGACTTTGATAATATTCATCGATATAATTAAATAAAGGAGTGGTACTATGTACGCAAAAGTAATAATTGAGTATGGTGCTAAAGCGGTAGACAAAGAATTTACATATATAGTACCTAACAATTTAACCACTAAAATTAAGATAGGACATAGAGTATTAGTCCCTTTTAATAATAAAAATATTGAAGGCTTTGTTTTAGATATTAATAATAAATATAATGATAATTATGAATTAAAAGAAATAATTAATGTATGTGATGAAAAGCCAATATTAAATAAAGAAATGCTTTATTTGGGAAATGAAATTCAAAAAGCAATATTGTGTAGTAAAATATCAATTTATCAAGCAATGCTACCAAAAGCATTAAAAGCAAAACAAAATATCAATATTGGTATAAAAACTAATCGCTATATAAAATTAAATGTTAGTTATGCAGAGGCTAATAAATATATTGAAGAATGCAGATATCCAGAACAAGTTAAACTATTAGAAAAATTAATTACTGATGAAAGAGTACTAATTACTAGTTTAACTAGTAGTGTTAATACCTTAATAAAAAAAGGAATAATTAAATTTGAATATGAAGAAGCTAATCGTTATATAAGTCATACGACTGGTAAGTATCATAAAGTTAGATTAAATGAAGAACAAGAAAATGTCGTTAATTCAGTTAGTTTAGATGATGATATGACATATTTACTATATGGAGTTACTGGCTCAGGTAAAACTGAGGTATATATGGAACTAATCGATAAGGTAATTAAACGTGGAAAAACGGCAATTATGTTAGTGCCAGAAATTAGTTTAACACCACAAATTGTTGATCGCTTTGTGACTCGTTTTGGTGAAGATGTTGCTATCTTACATAGTGGATTATCTGATGTAGAAAGATATGATGAATATAGAAAGATTATGAATGGTAAAGTAAAAATAGTTGTTGGAGCTAGAAGTGCTATTTTTGCTCCACTTGATAATCTTGGTATTATTGTTATTGATGAAGAGCATTCAAGCACTTATAAACAAGACAACAATCCGAGATATCATGCTAGAGATGTTGCTGTTTTAAGAAGTAAATATCATAAGTGCCCAGTTCTACTAGGTAGTGCTACACCTTCATTAGAATCATTTGCTAGAGCAAAAAAAGGCGTTTATAAACTATTAACTTTAACAGCTAGAGCAGGTGGTGGGAAATTACCAGAAGTAAGTATTATCGATATGAAAAAGGAAGTCAAAAAAGGGAATTTTATATTGTCATATGAATTAAGTAAAAAAATTAGTGAGAAACTTAGTAAAAATGAACAAATTATTTTGCTTTTAAATCGTCGAGGATATTCTTCAATGTTAACGTGTAGAGATTGTGGAAATGTTTTAAAATGTCCTAATTGTGATATTTCTTTAACTTATCATAAAACAAGTAATACTAATAGATGTCATTATTGTAATTATAGTATTAAAAATGTACATAAATGTCCAGTGTGTGGCTCTGATAATATGAAGGATTATGGCTTAGGAACTGAAAAATTAGAAGAAGAATTAAATAAAAGATTTAAAGCAAGAATTATCAGAATGGATATGGATACGACCAGTAGAAAAGGGATGCATGAAAAAATTATCGAAGATTTTGGTAATCATAAATATGATATTTTGCTAGGTACTCAAATGATTGCTAAAGGATTAGATTTTCCATTAGTTACTTTAGTCGGAGTAATAAATGCCGATTCATCACTTAATATTCCTGATTTTAGAAGTGCTGAGAATACCTTTAGCTTACTTAATCAAGTATCAGGGAGAGCAGGAAGAAGTGATTTGCTTGGAGAAGTAATTATTCAAACGTATAATCCAGAGCATTATAGTATAGCATTGGCTAAAGAACATAATTATTTAAAATTTTATGATGAAGAAATGAAAATAAGAAAAGTTCTTAACTATCCACCATTTTACTATTTAACGCTAGTAAATATTACTAGTAAAGATTATGAAATTGGTTTTAGTGAAGCTAATAAAATTGGTTCTTATTTAAGAAAATATTTAAGTAGTGATACAGTTATTTTAGGTCCATCAATGGCCAATGTTTTTAAAGTTAATAATATATATCACTATCAGTGTATTATTAAGTATAAATATGATGATAAATTAAATAAGGTTTTAACTAAATTAGATGAAATATATAAAGTAAATAATAAAGTTGATGTTTCAATTGATGTTAATCCAATAAGGGTGTGATAGTATGAAAGTAAAGATAATTGATATGGATCATAAGGGTAATGGAATTGGAAAAATAGATAATAAAGTTATCTTTATTCCGAAAAGTGTTGCCGGGGATTATGTAGACATAGATATTTATAAAGAAAATAAAAAATATAATATTGGTAAGATTAATAAAATTGTTGATAAGAGTGATTTAAGAATCAATGCAGTTTGTCCCTACTACGAAGTATGTGGGGGATGTAATATCAGTAATTTGAATTATGCTGATCAATTAGAATTCAAAAAGAATAAAGTCATAAATGTATTTAAGAAATATTTAAATTTAGATATTAATCCAAACATTATTGGTAGTAAAAGAGAGTATGGATATCGCAATAAAATTACCTATCATAATGATGCTTGTTTGGGACTAATTGGTGAATTTGATGGAATTGTTGATATTGATAAATGCTTACTTGTCAGTGATAAAGTCAATGAATTATATAGCGAAATAAAGAAGCTTGATTTATTACTAGTTAAATTAATTACGATTAGAGAATGCAATAATGGATTAATACTAATCGTTGATGGTAAACTTGATATTGATAATTTAAAAACTTACTGTATTGAAATAGTTGTTAATAATAAAACTGTTTATCAAAAAGAAGCTGGTTATATTAAAATTGGTAATTTAGAATATAAAGTATCACCAAAATCATTCTTTCAAATAAATACATCTAATATCAGTAATTTATATGATGAAATAATTAAGTATGGTGAATTTACTAACGAAGATAAAGTAATAGATTTATATTGTGGTGTAGGAAGTATCAGTTTATACATTGCTAAGTATGTAAAGAGTGTATTAGGAATTGAGATTATTCCTGAGGCTATTAAAAATGCCAAAGAGAATGCCAAAATAAATCAGATTGAGAATGCTCAATTTATTTGCGGGGATGTTTCTAAACTAATTGATGATAATATTGATTGTGATACGTCGATTGTCGATCCTCCAAGAGTGGGGCTAGATAGACATACGATCGATGTTATTAATAAAAAGAAAATAAATAAATTAATTTATGTATCATGTGATGCAATGACACTAGTTAGGGATATAAAATTACTTAACAATTATAAATTGGAAAATATTAGTGTTATTGATATGTTTCCTGAGACACATCATTGTGAGAGTATTACAGTGCTTGAAAGGAGATAAAAATTATGGCTTTTGATTATAAAAAAGAATATAAAGAATTTTATATGCCTAAGAATAAACCAAGTATAGTAG
>ONWZ01000064.1 GCA_900321645.1 uncultured Eubacteriales bacterium
AGTTAAAATAATCATTGATGAGAATTTGGATTTCTTTGGTAATGATAACGTTATTGAAGATACTAAAGAAATGAAAATGATTATTCCGCTTAGTTATGATACGTTTAAGATTACGATTCAAAATGATTATAACAATGTGAATAAATATTCAGGCTTTTCAAAAAGGGAAAAGATCAATTATATTTTCTTAATATTGGGAGCATTATGTTTATCAGCGGGAACATTTTTCTTAGTTCAAACTATTAAAATTATGATTAATGAATCTTATGATGAAATTAATTATCGCAAAGAATTAAAAAAAATAATTGATGAACATGGTGATATTTTAGTTAAAGTTAATAAATTTTATAGTGAACATAAATATAATTTAATATATGTTACTAGTTTTCCAGAACTGATGGATGCATATAGAAGAGTAGAGAATCCAATTAGCTATAAAGAAGTTAAAAAGAATGCTGAAACAATCTTCTTAATGATTGATGATGATAGTGCTTGGATATATCGCTTATCAAAAAATAAATAAATTTTAAGTTTGTGCTTGAAATTTATTTTTTTATGTGTTAGTATAAAGTCAATACGGAGGAAAAACTGTTTATATCAAGTCATTTAGTGCATAATTTGTAATTTAATGGCTTTTTTTGCGTGTTAGAAGGGAGTGAAAATGGACATTATTAATGTCAAGAACCTATGTAAAACTTATAAAGTTAGTAAACGTGATAGTGGTTTTAAGAATGCTTTAAAATCATTCTTCAAAAGAGAATATAAATATATCAAAGCTGTTCAAGATGTAAGTTTTACAATTAGGGAAGGTGAAATTGTTGGTTATATTGGACCAAATGGTGCTGGTAAAAGTACAACGATTAAGATGCTATCAGGGATATTAAAACCGGATAGTGGTAAGATGATAATTAATGGAATGGATCCGGTTAATGATCGAATTAAATACGTTAAAGAAATCGGTGTTGTCTTTGGCCAAAAAAGCCAATTATGGTGGGATATACCAGCGATTGAATCATTTGATTTGCTTCGAGATATTTACAAAGTACCTAATGATGAGTATGTCAAAACAAGAGATGAACTAATCAAATTGTTAGAACTTGAAGAGATTGTCAAAATGCCAGTAAGACAACTTAGCTTAGGTCAAAGAATGAAATGCGAATTAGTGGCGTCATTATTACATAATCCAAAGATATTGTTTTTGGATGAACCAACGATTGGATTAGATGCCATCAGTAAGGTAATTGTTAGAGACTTTATTAAGAAGATTAATAAAGAAAAGAAGGTAACAGTTATCTTAACAACGCATGATATGGCCGATATTGAATCATTAGCGGATCGAGTTATCGTTATTGGTAATGGTAAAAAACTATATGATGGAGATATCAATGATATCAAGAAGAAATATTCAAATGAAAAAATCGTCGAGATTTATTATGATAAATTAAAAGAAATTCCGAAAATTAAGAACACGGAGATTATCAGTAATGATAATGGCGTAATTAAAATCAAAATCGATAATAGGGTAGTAACGGCATCAGATGTAACAAGTGAATACAGTAAGATATGTGAAATTAAAGACATCAATGTTTTATCTAGTCCTATCGATGATATCATCTACAAATTATATGAGGACTTTAAGATATGAAACTATACTTAAATTATTTTAAATTAAGGATTGAAACTTTCTTACAATATCGTAGTGCGGCAATTGCTGGATTGACAACACAATTCTTTTGGGGATTAATGATGATATTTATTTATATGGCCCTTTATCAAAATGCTGATAACGTCAGTATGAATTTAGAACAAGTAATTGCGTATACTTGGTTACATCAAGCTTTTTATGCTTTTTTAGCAGTAAGAGTTATGGATAGTGAAATAAGAGATTCGATTAGAAGTGGCAATGTGGCTTATGAAATTATTAGACCATATAATCTATACTATTGGTGGTATATAAAATGTGTGGCTAAGAGAATTGCTTCGGGAATGCTTAGGGTAATGCCAGTAATTATTGTGGCTTTGTTGTTACCAGCACCATATGGATTACCATTACCGGCAACATTCGCTAATTTTATCCTATTTATAATATCATTATTCTTAGGAGTCTTGGTTGTGGTAGGTATCAGTATGTTAGTTCATACCTTGGGCTTCTATACTTATAATGAGGCAGGTATTAGTAGTATGTTAAATTCGGTAATGGAATTTTTAGCTGGTGAGTTAGTACCGGTCGCATTGCTTCCTATGTTTATTCAAAAGGGAACATATTATTTACCATTTAGATTAGTATGTGATTTACCATTTAGATTATATTCAAATAATATTAACATAACGGAAGGAATACTTGGTATAGGGCTACAAGTTGGGTGGATTCTTATCTTGATAGTAATCGGTAATTTTATAGTTAAAAATGCCCTTAAGAAAGTATTTGTACAGGGGGGATAAGATGAAATTAGTATTTAAATATATGGCAATGCATTTAAAGAGCCAGTTAGAATATCGTTCATCATTTATTTTATCTTTCTTTGCTCAGATATTTCCAACGGGATTAAGTGCTGCGATGGTCTTCGTTTTATTAGATAAATTTAACTTCTCTGCTGAGTTTGATGTATATGAAGTTATGTTAGCAGTTTCAATTGTTCAATTTGGCTTTGGGTTTTCAGAATGCTTTTGGCGTGGATTCGATAAGTTTTCCGATATTATTAAGCATGGAACATTAGATTTAATGTTAATTAAGCCAAGGAACATTTATTTACAAGTATTTGGTAGTAATATTGAGTTTGCTAAATTAAGTAGATGGATTGGAGCTTTAGTACTATTTGTAATTGCAATTTGCAACATCAATTTTGATTTTAATATCTTTAGTATTATCTTATTAATTGGATTATTAATTTTTAGTACACTTATCTATGCAGCATTATACATATTCTCAGCATGTCTTTGTTTTAAGACAATTGAAGGATTAGAGTTTATGAATATTTTTACCGATGGTAGTCGTGAATTTGGGCAATATCCAATGGCAATATTTAAAAGAGAAGTATTAGTATTCTTTACTTATATTATTCCAATAGCTTGTGTTAATTATTATCCAATTATGTACATTCTAGATAAGGGTAACAGTATCCTTTATTTGATTAGTCCATTATTCTGTTTTGTATTATTAGGATTAGCTATCTTAACGTTTAATAAATGTATGCGTCACTATGCAAGTAGTGGTAGTTAAAAAAATAATATTTTACTTTAAATTGTGGTATAATAAAGTCAAGGA
>ONWZ01000077.1 GCA_900321645.1 uncultured Eubacteriales bacterium
ATAACGTAGATAATGAATATACTGCAAATTCTATTCATTATGAAGTAGGTAAGGAAGTAAGAAATAGCATCAAAAGATTAGGGGGTACTATGCCAGAAAATTTACCTATGCCAGAGAAAAGCTTAAAAGAAGTGGAAAAAGAAAGAAAAAGCGATAATAACCAATTGCAAAATTAAATATTATGATATAATAAAAATATAAGTTATAGTAATTTAAAGAGGAGTAAATAAAAATATGGAAGAATATATAAAACATTTAAAAGAATCAAAAGGCTATGATGATCAAATGCTATCTATTATTTTTAATATAATTATGGCATTTAATGAAGTGCTTGGCGATGAAAATATGCCTAATGTTTTGCAAGCCATAAACAATGTGTACATTTTTTTATACGATGATATATCACAAGCTTCAACCGTACTTTCACATTATTTTAATAATGGTAAAGAATATAGAGTTGGTAGCCAAGCAACAGGGACTGGCTTTACTGAAGATGAATATACTTTGAATGAAAATAGTGAATTAAAACAGTATTTGGTAATAGGCCTGGATAAAAACAATATTAATATTCAGACTCTTGTTCATGAACTTTGCCATGCTATATCATCTATTAATGGATATTTTGTCAAGGATAATGTTTTATACACAAATAGTGGCTTTAATGCCATAACATATGATTTTTCTAGTGGAATGAAGGGATCAATAATTAATAATCAGGGGATGATTTTTAATGAAGTTGTAACTGAAAATTTAGCAATGCAAGTAATGGATGCTTATGATAAAACAATTAGTCATGAAGCAAGTGCATATAATGGATATGTTTCAAATTTCAAAAACCTTTTTAGAAATGCTAACTTAAATAAAATAATTATAGAATCATATATTAATCATGATAATAATTTTGTAAAAGTGCTCGATGAAATTGTTGATCAACAAACCTATCTAAGTTGTGTACGTTCAATGTATGATGTAATTGATAGTAATAAATTTACTATTAGGGAATATCTTGATAAGTTAAGTAATTTAACATTTTCTGGTTTTTTTAATTTATATTATACTTATATCAATAAAATGTTTGGAACATTAGATGGTATTAATAAAAACGATTTTAAAATAATAAAACAAATAAATCAAGAAATTATTTTTGCTATTGGCAATGAATTAAAAAGTAAAGAATTTAATGAAAATATAACATTATAAATTACACAGAATCAAAAGAATTATCAATATGATAATTTTTTTATATATGTACTAACTACACAATATCAGTAGATAAAAATAATAGGTATGGGCATCCAAATAAAGAAGTATTAAATAATTTAAAAGATTCAAAGATATATAGGATAGATCGTGATGGTAGTATTATGTTTAAAATTAAGAATAATATATTATAAATAGAAACACATACACCATAATTATATGGATAAGCATGTTAAATAAATGAATTATAGTTATTACTATATTTATTAAATAAAAGCGTAAACAATTTTGATATTTATGCATAATATATAATGTATCGTGAATCATTGATTCACGTTTATATAGATAAGAGTTAACTTTTGTTAACTCTTTTTTTTGACAAACATTTTTAAATGCATATAGTATACTTTTAATGGTGATTGTATGGTCTATGTCGATTTATTAGTAATTCAAGACTTAATTATGAATTATTTAGTTATTTTGAGCACTGGAATTTTATTAAATAGAGTAACTAAGTTTCACAAAGTATTCTTATCATCTGTAACAGGTACAATTCCTATTATTTTTTTATTTTTAAATATAAATAAAATACTCATATTAATAATTCTTTTTTTCTTTGCAATCATTATGTCTATGCTTGCTTTTAAATATAATGATTTAATCTATACATTAAAAAATTGTTTTTATATGTATTTAATAAGTATATTTATTGCAGGTAGCATATATCTCATAAATACAATGATTCTACCATCAATTGATAGTTATATATTAAACGTGGTATTATTAATCTTTCTTACACCGATTATAACAACAATTTACATAAAAAGTATTAAGCATATTAAGGTTAATTATTCTAATTATTATAAAGTAGACATATACTTTAAAGACAAGCCTAAAATAACAGTTAATGCTTTCTTAGATACCGGGAATCTACTATCGGACCCCTATAATCATAAACCAATCATTCTAGTCTCTCAAGATATTATTGATATAACAAATGAAAAAATTATTTTAGTTCCATATCAGACAATTGACAATCAATCCTTAATAAAGTGTTTTTCTCCTCAAAAAATCTATATAGATCATATTGGATATCGCAAAAGAGTATTAATTGGTTTAATTGATGGAATAAATATTGAAGGAGCAAATTGCCTCTTAAATAAAAAACTATTAGAAAGGAATTAAATATGATAAAAAAAATATTAAAAAAAATATTGTTTAAATATCAAAAAGTACTATTCGTAGGGAGCACTGATGTTTTACCAGAACCATTATCCAAAGAAGAAGAAAATAAGTATGTTGAATTATCAATGAATAATGATAACTATGCTCGCAATAAATTAATTGAACATAATTTAAGATTAGTTGTTTTTTTAGCTAAAAAATATGATAACACTGGGACTGATTTAGAAGATCTTGTTTCAATTGGTACAATTGGTTTGATAAAAGCAATTGGAACATATCGCCTAGATAAAAATATTAAACTAGCTACCTACGCTTCCCGTTGCATTGATAATGAAATATTAATGTACTTGCGCAAGACAAAAAGAAAAAAAACCGAAGTCAGTTTTGAAGATAGTTTAAGCTACGATTCTGACGGCAATGAGTTGCACCTTGAAGATGTACTAGGAACGGATAAAGACATTGTGACAAGAGGATTAGATGATGAATTAAATCGCAATTTGATGATGGAAGAAATAAAAAGATTAAATCCCCGCGATAAAGAAATAATTGAACTTAGATATGGCATAAACAAACAAAAAGAAATGACTCAAAAAGATGTTGCCAATTTGCTTGGTATCAGTCAGTCATACATTTCAAGAATTGAGAAAAAAGTTATTAAAAAATTAAAAAGTATTATCAAAAATTAAAAAG
>ONWZ01000096.1 GCA_900321645.1 uncultured Eubacteriales bacterium
ATTTCGCTGATTTTTTTCTGACCCAGTCCATCTTTCAACTTTGTCCTGAAATTGTGGATTTCTCAGGGTCACTGAATAGTTACAAAATATTACTTGTTATTTATCAATTATTATATTAATGGCATTCTTAATACACAAATAGCAACAGAACCCGCATCCACTGCATAGCTCTTTATTTATCTTAGGTTGCTCTCCTTGCTTCTGAGATATTGCGAGACATAATCTATTTGTACAGTAGCATTCTTTGCAACAGATGCATTTTTCAGAATCAATAGACATATACCTTTTAGGAGGTGGCATAAGTGCATCAGCACATGCTTTTATTTTGTGTAAAGATTTTCCTTTAATTTCTTCAACATTACAACAATTTTTATAATATAAATATTTTAATAATTCTTGATTAAATTGTGTAAAAATCCTTCCTCCATTCCATAATACTGCACTTGATAATTCAACCACATCAGCCCCCAAAAGAAGTGCTTGAATCGCATCAACTCCTGAAACAATCCCTCCAACACAAGCAACATTGACCTTAGAACTTGGATTACGAGAAATAAACCTAAACAAATCATAAAATGTCAGTATTTTTTCAAATGGACCATATACTCCACAAGGTGACCATTGATCTCGTCGTGGGAACGGTGAATAGAAATCTTGACCATTATCTGAATCTATTACTGGTGGAATCAACCCAATATAAGCGTTAGAGAGAGTTATTCCATCCAATAAGTTGTTAAGCTCGCCAAAATTATTTAAAAGATAATGATTTGGAGAAATCTTAAGCGAAATTGGAATTGTACAACTTTGTTTAATTAGCTTAATAATTGAAATAAGTGACTCGATCTCGTCCCCTTTGTCTAAAATATTAGGACAAGAATAATTTAACTCTATAGCATCAACACCAATACTAGATAGACTATTTACAACCTCTAAAATTTCTTGTTTTGAACCAAGATTAACTACACTACCAATTACAGGAACATTAAGTTTGTTTTTTGTTTGTTTAGCAAGTTCTAATCCATAATTAGTCGAAATAATGTTAGGTTCAGTTGGTCCAAGAACCGAAAAGCCCATTTCTGTATTTTTCCTTAGCCCAGTAGTAAATGCCAAACAATCAGCTATTGTATCGTTATTTTTGCTATTTCCTAGTACTTTGGGATTAATTGAAGGCAACACAATAGCCCCTGCACCACATCCACAGATAAAAGAAAAATAATCAATATGGGTCTCAATTGATACTTTTGACACTAGTGTAAGTGATGATAAGACAAATGGAGACTTCAATGTAAGCCCCATATATTTACATTCTAATTCTTTCCCCATTAACGTATTCCTTTCAACTATAATGCTAAAAAAATATTATAAACTATGGTAAAACAATCTAATTCTAATTCCTATCCACAATTTAGTGGAAATAAATAATCTCCACCGAGATACCTAACTGCGTGTTTCTACCGTTTTATAGAAACTGAACCGAAGATTAATACTGACAGAGTGAAAATATCGGGGAAATGAATTCTCTAGATTTATAATTTTTTCGCTTTTATGCTTTATATATATTAAAAAATGTCCCAATATACAATGAATAGGAAAATGCAATTAAACTACACTATATTACTCGTTTAATAATTCTCTAGCTTTATATAACTCTTTGTGTTTTTCTTTCCAGCCCTTTCTGCAAGGTGTAGAAAGCTTTATAAATTCTAGAGATATAAATGGTTTTCTTGCATCAAGAATAACATCTGTCTCATTTTCGTTGGTAACTGGAATGCAAAATTTTCCCTTAAAGCCAGGATCAACAAAATAACTAATATCAAATTTTACACCTAATCTAAGCCAAGATGAAATTGGACTAGCATGCATTAACATATCGTTAGGAATATCAAATTCCTCATAAGAGAAAATAAGAATAGTTTCTCTTGGCTTTAAAAGAATACCGCTTGGACCATTTTCTTGAGGTACAATTTTTTGTAAAGGAGTATTTTTCCATTCCTCATTCTCATTTTTTCTCTTAAATTCATACCCTAGAGCACAATCATATGAAGCTGCTTCCACATTATTTAAGTCGCCATTTTTTACAATTACATTACTTTTAATTATCTCGGCAATCTCAAAATCAACAAGAATTTTATTACCACTATTCTGTTGCTCAATATGCGGCAGATAATTAATTAATGGTATTTGTTTAAATCCCCAGCTAATAGAATCTGGTTTTAATAAGGTGCAAGATAAAGCTTTTTCATTAACGTCAACATCAACTAAAACACATCCACATCCATCGCTATCTACTCGCGTTCTTGGAAGCCCTAATTGAATGATAGAATTTTTCTCATCAGACAGATGGTCAATCACTTCAACACATGATTTTTCATGGATATGGCCATGTACAAATAATGAATATCCCTGTCCTTTAGCTTTTTGCATTAGGTCATATCCACCAACTGTACCCCCATATTTTTTTACTACTATTCCGTTTTCCAAACCATACAGTAATGGATGATGTGTAACCATTATTCGGAAATAATCCGAAAAATCTGTTGGCAGTTTCCTGCTAATTTCCATAAAATTATCACTGGTTTCTGTGTCAATAGATGGAATATCATATGTGCTATATGGGGACAATAAATTGACTAATTCTTTGCGTTTCGAATCATTTTCATCAGTAAGATCCTGAATAATACGCAAAGCTGTTTGAATATTGCTATTTTTCACATTATTGTTCTTCTCTGTAGGAACAGCCGCGACTACAAGTTTTAACTCTTTAAATACAAAAATTGGTGCATAAGGATGTATAACATTTTTTTGTGTTTCCGAAGACAAAAAACTATCCACAAAATAGGACATTCCCGGAAATAAATTCCCATTGCTCCTGTCCATATCATGATTACCTAATATAAAAATTATACGATCTTTAGGATTTACTCCTTCTCCAAATATATGTTCATTTGCAATAATCGAATCCGTTATCGTTTTAACCTCTTTTATTGCTTCGGCTTTTTCATCAAAAGAATCACAACCATTAATGATATCACCACAAAAAACAACTAAATCTAACGGAGCAATGCTTTCAATTGAACTACATAATACTTTCAAACCTTGAGTACCAATTAGATGTGGAAATTCAATTTTCGTATCATCAGTATATACACCTTTATCGTTAATTGAATAATGAATATCCGATATAAAAAGAATTTTTGCCATTTATATTCCTTCTTTAAAATTAATAATGTTTAAATAGTATTATTTTACATGATAACAGAATTTTATTCTTTTTTTAGTTTGTCTGTCCACTTTCTGTCAGTTTTCTGTATGCTTTCTTCAATTGCTTTCAATAAATCCAACTCGGACATTTCTTCAGATGTAGAAAAAAACACTAGAAATCTCTTAATTTCTTCCGCCTGATTACGATACAAGCTCCATTTCATCTTCAAATCAAATAGATTTAAAAATGAAGCAGATATGGATGATAACGCTAAAATAAATGCAGAAATTAAGTTAACTATATTCTTATTGGTATTAATGCTTATTATTATACCTGAAATAATAGGCGCTACAATTGTCGCTGCTGATAAAATGTAATACCATCTTTTCGCTTTCACTGCTTTTGAAATGTACCATTTTAAATTGTAATCTATTCGCCTTTTAATATTGTCATTTGTTATTGTATCCAACAAATAAGTATTATCATTATATTCTCTTTGAAAAGTGCTTAAGTGTCCCAATTTTTTCACCTTGCTTTCAGTATTTTTTGAAAAATTCAATTAGAGCAGAATTTTGTAATATGTATAATAGGATCCGATTGATGTCCATCAAGATAATTCTTCACACTTAAAAGAGAGATGACATCATTTATATGATAAAAGCGGTAATATCTGTTGCAAATAGCCAAATAGTACCAGTAATTAATCATTTGCCATGTAATTATTTTCTATTTTTTCTCTGTACTCCTTTATAGCATCTTTAGCCTCTGTTGTAGAGGATGGGCAAGAACAAATAAGTCTTTCCAACAGATGCACACAACGTTTTTCTACAGTATTATTAGCAATTTCCGGCAAGATTTTGGTTCTTTCCTGGTATATAACTGAAAATAATTTTTGTATCATATTATTTTGATTACTGGACACAGCAGCTGTAAACAAAAGTGTCAGATGTTCATAGTAGTCATATATCGA
>ONWZ01000136.1 GCA_900321645.1 uncultured Eubacteriales bacterium
TTATCTATAATTATTAAATCATTCATTTTCATTATTTCCTTTCTTATTATCAATAATTTCAGATGCTTCACTTACTGTTAGCTCTTCTATTTTCTTTTTGTTATAGTTTTTCATTATTTCTTTAAGTTCATCTTTACTATCTTTGAATAAAGATTTAAGCATAGCAAGTTGACCTTTGGTTATAGATCCTGCTGGTGCTTTTCGTACAACTTTGGCTTTATGTTCATCTTCTATTTCTGGATCATCATGTGTAGCTACCCAGAATGTATTAGCAAAAAAACTTTTTAATGCTCCTGTCTTAGCTTTATAGATAGCTTTATCTCCACGATCAATAGCTATTCCTGTATGATACGATGTTTCTTCTATTCCTGTATCTTTATCAATAATCGTACATGCTACTACTACCATTACTCCAAATGGTTGACTATCTGTTCCATCAAACATTTCTCTACTTTCTTCTGAGCATTTAAATTCTAATCCATGTTGACTAAATAATTCGTTAAATAATTCTTTATATTGTGATTCACTAAAATAAGCATAATGATCGTAATCATTTACTGCTCCATTTTTCAGTGATCCTTTTTTGTGCAATTCTGTTCTTAATTCTGACTTTTTCTTTTGTAATGAAATATCAGATTTTAATTCTTTATTATCCATTTATTTTCCCTCTTTCTGTAATAATTTAAATTTTATCTTTATGTTTTCCTGCTTCGCATAAAGATTTATTAACATAGTTAAGAGGTCTTTTTCATTGTTCATAAAAATCCTCCTTATACATTTTTTGTTTTATTAGTTTGTCGACTAATCATTTACGGTTTTGTCGTTTTTTGTAATTGTTATCATCTCCTTTTTTACGGTTTTGTCGTAATGAAAGAACAAAAAAAATATCGTACTGCTTAATGATACTTCTTTTTTTTACTTCTTTACTACTTACTGCAACAACCTTTTTTTTCATTTACTACTTCCTCTGGTGTTAATGCAACTACATCGTAGTTAACATCATATAATCTCAGTATTTTCTTCAATGTTTTGATATCTGGATAGGTTTTAAAGTTCTCATAGTTTCTTAATGTATCTACAGAGATACCCAACTGTTTTGCTACTTCTTTGATCTTAAGATTCTTACTTACCCTGATACCTTTTAGTGTTGCCATCAGCACTTTAATTCCTCCTTTCTATTTTAAATTTATTACGATTTAATCGTAATGTCAATATCATTTTATAATTTTTTTCGGTTTTTTCGTAAAATTGACAAAAAAGGTTGTAATTTATTACGATTTAATCTATAATGTTTTATGAGAGGAGGATAGCTAATGGCTGATTCTGAAGAAAAAAAAGTGTTTTCTCAAAATCTGAGAAAGTACATGGATCTAAAAAATGTTGACAGAAATAAATTAGCTTCTGATTTAGATGTTGCCTACACTACTGTCCAAGAATGGTACATGGGAACTTCTTATCCTAGAATTGATAAAATTAGTGCTATTGCTAAAATATTGGGTGTCAGCAAATCAGATCTAATAGAAGATGAGAACAGTGTTTTCAATGTAGGTATTCCTATCTTAGGAAAGATACCTGCTGGTTCTCCATTAGAAGCAGTTCAAGAACTATATACTGTGGATCACTTAAAACCACCTAAGGGTTGGAAGCATAATGTAAATAATTACTTTGCTTTACGAGTTTCTGGTGATTCTATGCTACCTGAATATGATGATGGTGACATCGTTGTCTTTCAAAAGAATACTGCAAGTTATTCTGGAAAAGACTGCTGTGTTTTAATTGATAATGATGATGCTACTTTTAAAAGAGTAACAAAGAATAATAATGGAATTTTATTGGAGCCACTGAATATTCACAATAGCTCTGGTTTCTTACCTTTACAATTAACTGAAGAAGATTGTGTTTCTAGATCTGTACAGATATTAGGAGTTGCAGTTTATAGATTTGGTAAGATCCAATACAAATAAAAAAAAGACCTACTGCTGGAACAGTAAGTCTGAATGAAAAATCCGATTAGTCGACAAACTAATAAAACAAAATAATGTTATAATGTTTTGGATTTTTCCATTATATTATAACACTATTTTCAA
>ONWZ01000133.1 GCA_900321645.1 uncultured Eubacteriales bacterium
ACAAGTAGCCTTATCATCATATCCATTACTATTAGCACATTTATGAGTACCTGCAGTTGTTGTCGGTGCTTTGGTCTTTGTTGGTGTTTTAGTATTTGTCTTCGTAGGTGTATTAGTTGGACATGATACATTTGGGCTCTTATAATATGCTGAAAATGACTGACCATTACAATTGGAATAACAAGTACCAGTACAATCTTCATATTCTATTGTTTTTCCATTGTTACAAGTTTCTTGATGTGAAACTGGCTTAGCATTACAGCAACAACTTGCCGTTTTAGTCGTTGTTCCATTGTTACAAGAAACTGTGCGAGAAAAAGTTTTTGTTGAACAACCAACGTTTCCACCGCCGCCACCAGTAGTTGGTGTTTTTGTTGGAGTATTTGTCTTCGTTGGCGTTTTTGTTGGAGTATTTGTAGGTGATTTTATGTTAATTGTAGCACTACCACAATCTTTAGTACTATGATTATCGTCTCCCTCTACTTCAACATATACTGTTGATGTACCAACTGTTTTCCTTGTTGGTTTTGTCGTAGACCAAGCATCGGTTGTATTTTCCCTATATTTAACTGTTCCGCCAGAACCACCACTTACCACTATCGTATGAGCATTGCCATCATAGGTACCGCTATAGTTAGTCAACGTTGGACATGTTGCAGCAACTTTTGAAATTGTTACTGCTTTCGTACATGCTTTACTGCCTTCAAGATAGTTTTTAGTTGCTGCTGACTTAGCGGTCGCATAGTAAGTACCAGCACCGATTGGTGATCCGGTTAAAGACGTGCCACTACAATCACTTGTTTTATAATATGTTAAAGTAACTGTCGCTCCTGAATCAGCACTAGCTGTCGCAGTATGTGCTTTATTATCATATGTTGCCGTTGCAGCAGTTATCGTAATTGTCGTTGCTTTCTTATTAATTATCCAAGAAACGCTACAAGTACTTGTGAATTTATAACCAGAAGTTGGTGTACAAGTTTGACTATATGTTCCAGCATCAATACCACTCGTGTTACCACCAGCATTTGAATGATCTGGACATTTTATATTAGAAGTTTGACTACTTCCTGTATATGTTTTAGCAGCAGGACTGCTTGGACAAGTTAATACTTTACGATTAACCGTCAAACTATATGTTGCTGATGCTTTCTTATAGTTTGTACCTGCAGCTTGATTAACAGTTACAGTTGCTGTTTTGCCATCAGCGGTATTTGCTGATGGAATAATTGTCAATGTCGAATTATCAACACTACAAGTTGCTACCGTATTATCTGAAACACTACATGTTAAAGTTCCATCACCATCTGTCGTTATGGCACTTGTTCCATTAGTTCCAAATGTTAATGTTCCACTAGTTGGATTTATCGACAAAGTTGTGTTTTTCTTGGCAATTGAGCATGATATGGTCTGATTTCCCGTGCTCTTATCACTCCAAATATAGCCATCGTTTAAAGTGGCCGTTACATTTTGACTTCCAGCATTTTTTCTAGTCGTTCCATTTGACCAACTAAAGCCTACTCCAGCAGCCTTTACTAATGTTTGAGTGTTGCCATTATATACCAAACCGCTAACACAATATGCATTTGTTGGCTTTTCAATGGCAATCTTCCATGTAGCACTAGGTTTTAAAACTGTCTCTATGTTAGAATTTTCAACATTATCATAAACACTATTAGCTTTTATCTTAATTTGAATATTACCACTATGGTGAGTATCATTAATTGATAAAGCATAATTTACCTCTGTTCCTTCACTATTCTTATTTTTTTGTGCTAAATTATATTCATCAACTTGATTACCACCAATAGTTACTTCAATGTCGTCATTGGTAAAACTACGATAATTAACCCCACTCTTGCTATCAGTTACTACTAGATTAATTGTCGTAGAGCCAACGATATTGCCACTAGGATTATTTGCTAAAGTAATAACTGGTCCTTCACGATCAATTTTGGACACAACATAACTACTCGTAGCTATCGTTTCAGGTCCATTTTTTATGTTGGCTAAAACTGTTCCGGTTGTCGTTACATTTAATTTATAATTAGCCGTTAAGTTGCTAAAAGCATTGCTTTCAGACGTACCTTTAAACGTATATTCATACTTGTGATTACCAACAGCTGACATATTGGTAACATTTCTAATCGTATAATATATTCCTATTTCTTTATTTCTTGCCCACTCATTAGATTGAGGGATAGAAACAAATTGAATCTTACCGTTAATTTTTGATGCCACATTACAAGCATTAGCATAAGTGCTATTAGTACCTGTATAAATACTACGTATAACCGCTTTTGTATTAGCATCTCTTTCAATATAAATCATATCTTCTTCACTAACGGTTTTATTATCATCAACTTTTGAATTAAGAACTTCACTATTTAAATAACCTAATTCAATTAAATTCTTAACCGTTATACATTGATATTCATAACTACCATCAGGTACAAAAAATAATCGATTACTATTTTCTACTAAATAGTTATCGGCGTTATTAGTTATATTAGCAATCGTAATTTGATATGTTTTTTGTTTAGCCTTGTTTACTGTATTAATTGCAATATACATTGTTATACTGACTACAATTGATAAAATCAAAATTGTCGCTAATAATTCGACTAATGTAAATCCTTTTTTGTTAATTCGCTTTAACATATATTTGCGCATATTTTTAATCTGTTTGTTAAAGTTTGTCTTACCTCTTTTATTCATACTCTCACCTATAATATGATTATACCAAGATTATTTAAAAACTGCAAATACATTTTTAACATTTATAATATTTTTTAATATAATATTTATGAAAGGTTGTGAATTATGTATCCAAACAATTATTATATTTCAAATAAAAAAACACCGATAAATGGCGACCGTTTTATTGGCGGCGGATTTATTGCTCCATTTCTACTAGGAGGTATTACTGGAGGTTTACTAGCACCTGCCTTCTATCCAAGACCAATCTATGGTCCACCAATGTATGGGCCATATCCTGTATACCAAGTACCATATAATCAAAATCAATATATTTATTATAATTAAATTTTTTATACACATTTTCTAATATTATGATATAATTATTGTAGGTGAAAATATGAAAAGTAATTATATTATCGATTATGTTAACGAAAATGAGTTTAGAAAAAAAGAACGTGCTATCAAAAAATATAACATGTTAGCATATAAAAAACTATTATTTGATTATTATCCAAGTTTAAGAGAAGGTAATTTTTTAGGAGTTGTCGTATCAACCAACGAAAAAGATCATATTGATAAATATGAACTTACTCTTCCTACCGATAAAACATTCGTAAAAGTACACGGTAATATTACTCTTCATTATTCAGTATATAAAGATAATAACATTGTCATGTTAGAAACATTAACACCTGAAGATATTTTAACTGAGGGGCATCAAAAGGAACTAACAACATATAAGGGTGTTATGGTTTCTAAAAGCCATAAAGAATTAGATATGTTTAAAATTAATCTACTAAATAGTATGAATAAGAATGGTTTCTTCTTATTAAATCTACCAGATTGGTTACTTGTTGTTTTAACCATTCTATTCACTGGTACACTCAGTGCTATAATTATTAAATTAATAATAAAGTAATTTACTTTATTATTTTTTTATGCTATTATATCTAGCCAGGAAGTGATATTATGTATGAAGCTTATTGTGCTGCTTGCACTTATATGGATGAAAAACTAGATTGTGGAAAGTATTGGTGTGAAAAGAAAGGTGAAAATCGTAAAGCTAGCGATCCAAAATGCTATAGCTTTTGTGAAGCATATAGAAGAAGTAATAGTGCTAGGGAAAATATGTATAATAACTCTAATGCTAGTTCTGGTTGTTATTTAACTACTATTATGTGTAATATTTTAAACTATCCCGATAATAATTATTATTTAAATACGCTTAGAAAATTTAGAGACAATTACATGAAACAAAATCCAAAATATTTTCCACTACTCTTTATGTACGATACAATTGGACCAATTATTTCATATAAATTGAGTAAAGATAAACACAATAAAGAAATTGCTATGACATTTTTTAATAACTACATAGTCAAATCAGTTAATGCAATTGAAGAAGAAAAGTATGAAATAGCTATCAACATCTATAAGGCTATGACTGAAAGTTTAGCTGAAAGATATCATTTTGATATTAATCTAATCACGCCGCCAAATGTAAATGAAATTGATTTTAATAATTTAGGACATGGAAAAATAAGAAAGAGAATCATATAAATGTGATTCTCTTTTATAGTTTATTAACTAAATCTTTAAATTGTTTCCCTCGATCAGCAAAATTTTTAAACATATCGAATGAAGCAGAAGCTGGACTAAATAATACTATTTCTCCCGGTATTGCTACTTCTTTAGCTCTACTTACGACATCTTGCAATGTTTTTTCACGATATATTTGAATACTTTCATTTGTTTCGGCACTAATAACTGCATCATATATTTTTTGACTTGTAGCACCAAATAAAATTAATTTGTTAACATGTTCTAAGATTGGTTTTGCAATTGGGGTATAATCTAAGTTTTTATCATATCCTCCCGCAATTAAAACAATTCTTTCATCATATGAATTTAATCCCGCGATTGTTCTTGTTGGGCTTGATGAAACTGAATCGTTATACCATTTAACATGATTTATTTCTCTAACAAATTCTAATCTATGTTCAACACCGTTAAAACCTTTAATAGCATTAATTGCTTTATCCAAATTGATTAAATCATACGTAGCTGATAGACAAGCACAAATATTTTCATAATTATGTCTTCCCCGAATATGTAAATCTTTTCCATCAAGAATAACTTTATCTTGATAATATATTTTATCATCTAAAGTATAAAAACTATTCGTTGCCTTTTCACGACTAAAGTATCTTATTTTTCTATCTGATGTTAGATCTTTTGTTATTTCATTATCGGCATTTAATATTAACAGTCCTTCTTTATGCGTATATATATTACACTTACTATCGATATATTCTGCCATATTTTTATGTTTATCTAAATGATTTGGTGTAATATTAGTAATTACACTAATATCTGGGCTAACTGTCATTTCCATTAATTGAAATGATGATAACTCTAAGACAATGATATCTTCTTCAGTCATTTCATTAATCTTAGTAAATAACGGGGTTCCAATATTTCCTCCTAAAAATGTTTTATAGCCACTTGCTTCAAGTACTAAGTTAATTAATGTAGTCGTAGTGGTTTTTCCATCTGATCCAGTTATACCAATTACTTTGGAAGGAGTTAACTTGATGACTTGTTCTACTTCTGTTGTAACAAGTGCTCCCCTCTTCTTTTCTTCCACAATCTCACTTCTTGTAGGTAAACATCCAGGGCTTCTAAAGATAATATCAAAGCCCACTAGTTCTTTTAAACCATTTTCATGAACTGGATAGTGATATTTACTGATATCAACTTCAATTTTATTATCACTAAAGATTGTCACATCACAATGCATATCATATAGATAATCAAGTAATGGTAAATTACTAACACCTATTCCAATAATAGCTATTTTACTATTTTTGAGTTTTTCGTTAAATTCCAATAATTTCTTATTCATTACTAACCTCCATAAAATTCTTTAGTGCATTAATTATCGCTATTTTACCATAATCATATGTTAAACTTCCTTGAAAATATGCAATATATGGACTTCTTAATGGACCATCGCATGATATTTCAATTGAACTACCTTGGGTAAAAGATCCACTAGCCATAATTACTTTATCAGTATATCCTGGCATATCACTAGGCACAGGTTCTACGTGACTATCAATCGCTGAATTAGCTTGAATTGTTTTACAAAAACTAATTAGTTTATCGGGATTGTTAAAAATAATGTTTTGAACAATATCAACTCTATTGTCATTATATTTAGGACTAACTTCAAAACCAATATGCTCCATCACATAACTAAGTAAAATAGCCGTTTTTAAACTATTTAAAACTACTTGTGGAGCCATATATAAACCTAACAAGAACATCCTGTTAGCACTACCACTAGGTCCTACTTCCTTACCTTGTCCTGGAACATTTAATCTTTCAGCACACAATTCAATTAAATCATGTCTTCCACAAATATATGCCCCATTAGTGGCGATACCTGCTCCCAAATTTTTAATTAGACTACCAACCACTAAATCAGCTCCAACTTCGGTTGGTTCTCTATAATCAACAAATTCACAATAACAATTATCGATCATAATAATTGCGTCATCATCAACTTCTCTAATTGTTTTGATTACTTTTTCAATTTTATTCAAAGATATACTTTCTCTTGTCGAATAGCCCTTACTTCTTTGAATTGTAATTAATTTAACATTATTACTAATAAGATAATCTTCAATTTTATCATAATCAAAATCATTATCTATTAAATCTATTTGTTCATACTTTATACCATAACTAATAAGACTACTTGGATTATCTTCAATGCCAATTACTTTATCTAATGTATCATATGGTTTACCACTAATACTTAGCATTGTATCGCCTGGTCTTAGCATAGCTGACATGGTTACAGTCAAAGCATGAGTTCCTGAAATTAATTGGCATCTAACTAAAGCATCTTCACATTTAAAGACATTGGCAAAAACTTGTTCTACGACATCTCTTCCATAATCGTTATAACCATATCCGGTAGTACCATTTAAATGACTCTCACTAACTTTATTTTTATGAAAAGCATTTAATACTTTCATACTATTTAAAAAACTAATATGTTCATATTTTTTAAATTCATCTTTTAAGTTTTCTTCACAATTATAAACATACTCTACGATATCTTTTCGATCCATAACTTATCATCCCTTATATCTATTCTTATAATATCACCACTATGATATTCATTGATTATTTTATTAACACTTTCATTAAATTCCGTTAATGTAATTAATCTATCTTGTCTTATTCTTTTAAGTTCTTTAGTTAAATAATCTTGATCCATATTAATAGTACTATTAGCATCTAACCAATTTGGACAAATACATAATACTTTATTCTTGGTACTTAGAGCCATACTTTTAGATAAGTTAATAACCCCGGCCTTACTCGCTGAATATAACATACTATATTCACTATAAGTATCGATACCATCCGTACTAGCAATATTGATAATAATTCCCGTTGGATTATATTTACTAAATATTCTTGAAGCACTAAAAGTTCCTACCAAATTAACTTTTAAAATATCAACAAAATCTTCCTTTGTATTATCTAAGAATAAATTGTCATGACTAATTGCTGCCATATTAATAAGCATATCAAATTCATTATTATGAAATAATATCTCAAGTTCATCTTCATTGGTAATATCTAATGGTAAACACTTAATACCATCAATCATACATTTATGATTATGATATGTAATTGATACATCATTATCTAAAATACTAAAGTATTTAGCCAAACTAATTCCCACATCGGTACTTCCACCAATTATTAATATTTTCATATTTTCACCTACTATCATTATAACATACAAAGATTAAAAAGTAGTAAGTCTCTTACTACTTTACTTTTATTTAACTGTATTATATCCTTTTTCTTTTTCATCTAAAGGATTTGATTTGTATCTACTTCTTGAATCTTCAGCGTATACTTCACGATATTTAGTTAATCTTTTGATAGCCTGCTTAGGATCGTCCATATATACTGCATATTCATCTGTTTCGCAATTACTTCTAATTTTATAAAAAGCATTTGCTTCTTTTCTTCGAACACTCTCTCTCACAAGTCCAAAGATTTCCCCTATCTCATCTAATGTTCTTGTCTTACCATCAAATAAACCATATCTTAAAGCTAAGATCTTTTCCTCATCACTTGTTAAATTACATTTTTTTATCAATCTTTGAACATCGCTTGCTAAGTTTGTTGCTTCCATCCTTGACAGAGAATTATCATCACAAATTAAATCAAACATATCAGTATCTTCTTCAGCTGTTATAAAATAATTTAAACTTAACATTTCTTGTTGTATTTTTTCATATTCATTGGCTTGTTCATTTGAAATATTCATTGCTTTAGCTACTTCAAGCGGACTTATTTCTCTCCCTAATTTCTGTCGCAATTGCTCTTTTGCTTTGTTATATAAGGATATTTTTTCTTCTTGCAATGAAATAGGTATTCTAATTGTTCTGCTATTATTTTGGACTTCACGATTCATCTCCGTTTGAATCCAATATGTTGCATATGTTGAAAAGCGAAATCCCGTATTAATATCATATTTTTTAACCGCTTTCATAAGTCCAATATTACCAGCTTCGATTAAATCTAAAAATGGCATACGACGATTTCTAGCAAAAAAAGCTTTAGCCATTTTAACTACTAAACGCAAATTACCTTCCGTAAATCTTTTAACGGCATTAATATCACCGCTTTTAATTCTTTCACAAAGAGTAACCGTTTCTTCATGCGTTAACATTGGAATACTTCCAACTTCATCTAAATACATCTTTGTACTATCGGTTGTAAAATTGAGATCGGCATAATCTAAATCTTCACTTTCTGGTATCTCAATATGATTAATTAAACAATATATACCAATAATCATGTTGACATTATTATTAGCAAATACTTTTTCTAATTTTCCACTTTTAATAATATTTAAATATTTTTTTGTAACAATTTGACATGCTAATTGAAAAAGCTCATTTTTATAAATAACTCTACCAATAACATCTGGTTCGGGAATATATTCATATTTATGATATAAATCATTGATATCTTTCAATAATTTAGTAGCATCATTTATTGAATCAATCACTGAATAGTTTTGATTTATATAATCATTTGTTATATATACCGCTGAATCGGCATCATTAAATAATTTTATCCCAAGTGCTAATATTTTAGTTTCAACTCTACTTTTAAGATATACATTATAATTAGTTTTACCTTTATAGTTATCTTTAGACTTAAGCATTTCCATTTCAAACATTTTACTAATTGTATCACGCGAAATACCAAGATAACTATATTTATCATGGACAATCTTAGTTAATATCAACAAATAATTTGCCATTTCCTCATTTGAAAATGCTTTATTCATATATATACCCCCAAAAACTTGCCATATATCATACCATAATTTACTAAAAAAAACAAATAAAAAGGAGGAATTATAATTCCTCTTCCAAAAATTCATTTTCACAAGTTAAATTAATTTTTAACTCTTTTAATGTTTTTCTGTCACCATTAGTAACAATATATGTCGCATGTGCTTCACAATCCTTTAGTTTCGTTAAACATGACATTGCTTTAGCCGCTAATGGATTAGTAACTGAACAAATACTTAAAGAAGTTAATACTTCTGATAATGTTAATCTATCACCAGTTCCCATTTCTTTCTTTAATTTTAAGATTGGTTCTAAAACCGTTGGTGATAGTAAATATATATCATCCGGAATCTTACTTAAATATTTGATGGCATTTAAAATAACTGTTCCAGCTGGAGTTAATAAATCTGTTTGTTTACCAGTAATAATCTTCTTATTAATCTTAATGGCAATCACAGGTAAACCATTTTCTTTTTCTTTTTTATCTAAGGCTGGTTTGATAACATCTAAGTATGTTTCATCGATATTAAGTTCATTCATCAAAAGTTTTATTTTCTTATATGTATCTTCATCGCATAAACCCATCTTGTAATTATTTTGCTCGTTATAGTATCTTCTGACAATTTCTTTTTTAGATGCTTCCTCAACAATTTCATTATTAGAAATACAATAACCAATCATATTAACACCCATATCAGTTGGTGAAAAATAAACATCTTTTTTACTTACTTTACTTAAAATATTTTTAAGAATTGGAAACGTTTCAATATCACGATTATAGTTAACAGCCGTTACACCATATTTCTCTAAATGGAATGGATCAATCATATTGACGTCTTTTAAATCAGCGGTTGCTGCTTCATACGCTAAATTAACCGGATGTTTTAGTGGTAAGTTCCATACTGGAAATGTTTCAAATTTAGCATATCCCGCATTAACTCCTCTTTTATATTCATGATAAATTTGTGATAAACAAGTAGCTAGTTTACCAGAACCAGGTCCTGGTGCATTTACTAAAATTAAAGGTTTAGTTGTTTCAACATATGGATTGGCCCCATATCCCTCTTCACTCACTATTGTATCGACGTCTGTCGGATATCCTTTGGTAAAGGTGTGAATATATGTCTTAATTCCATTTCGATTTAATTTTTTGATAAATTTATCTACACTAACTTGATTTTTATATAAAGTAATTACTACACTATTAACAGAAAACCCTAGTTTTTTAGATCGATTAATTAGTTTTAATATTTCCTGATCGTAAGTAATGCCATATTCTCCTCTAGTTTTATTTTTTTCGATATCACCAGCGTTAATACAAAAGATTATTTCTAAATCGTCTTTTAATTCTTTAAACATACTGATTTTAACATCATTTTTAAAACCTGGTAGGATTCTAGCGGCATGAGAATCATCAAATAGTTTACCACCAACTTCTAGATATAATTTATCAAATAGTTTAAATCTTTCTTTGATTTTTTTACTTTGAATTTTGACATATTTATTGTTATCAAAGCCCTTTTTCATACTTCACCTCATAACTCAATTAATTCATAATCAGTTGATCCTAGTCCTAACTCTTCCGCATATTCAGTAATATGTCTACCAACTCTAGTATCAACTCGTTCTATCATTTTTTCATGGCCTGGATCAGTACTATTCCATATCATATCGATAAATGCTTGATCATTAGCCACTGGATCAAGTGAAGCAAATATTCCAAGATCACCCATGACAGGATCCCCTTGATGACTATCGCAATCACAATCGACACTAATGGCATTAGCAATTGTTATATAAACTATTTTCTTATGATTATCAGCTAAATAATCACTAACTGCTTTAGCGGCTTCCGCCATTGATTCGATAAAATCAATTTGTTCATATTTACAAGTCCAACATGCATCCGGATCATCCGTTTGTCCGCAACTATGAATATAGGCTTTACCATTACGACTAGCAATTCCAATAGATTGATTCTTAAGGTTTGCTCCAAACCCACCCATCGCATGTCCTTTACCATGTGCTAGATTTAGAATGCTATCATAGTTTTTAAAATTTTCCCCAATAATATCATAATTTAAATGTTTCCCATTCTTAACAGGGATCTTAAACTCTCCATTACCATCCATTATATCGACTGCGGCTATCGAAGTAAAGCCATGTTCCCTAGCTACTTCTAAATGTTCTTCTACTGTATTTCTTGCTCCTGGATATGCAGTATTGCATTCAATAATTGTCCCATTTAATTTCTTCACTAATGGTCCAATTAAATCAGCTTTTAAATATCCCTTAGCGCCTTTTTCACCAGTAGAAACTTTAACCCCTACTTTACCATCTAAATTAACCCCTAACTTTTCATACATCTTAATTAAACTATCACTTGTAATCTCTTTTGTAAAATATACTTTACTCTTTTCCATTGGTTATCACTCCCTATATTGATAATTATATCACATCATAATATTTTTAAAACAAAAAAGTGTTAGAAATTTTCTAACACTATTATTACCATAATCCCAACATAGTAAGTATTGGATTCAATTGGAATTTAACTCGTTTTTTAGTTTTAACCTGCTCTTTTGATTTAACATTTAATAGTTCTCTAATAGCAATAAATCTATTTTTTATATTACTTTCATCATAAGTAACACTATTGATATTAAACTTATAATTTAATCTTAAAAGGCTTAATACATAATTTAAACTCATAGCAATATCATCATCGGTAATTGAACCTTCATTTACTGTGAAAGCAAAACCTTTATCATGTAAAAGAAATGGTTCATACATACGACTGTCTATTTTGCTATCATCTGAAGTAAATTTATATACATATTTATCGCCAATTTTGATATCGTACAAATCATTTTTAATTAGTCCGTATTCATCGACTGTTTTTTCTTCATCAACACATACAATAGGAATACTATATTTACAAAGTTCCTCATATAGCCAAAAGGCTATCTCTCTAATATCACTTGGGGTATTACCGGAGAGCGGAACCTCATCATCTAATGTAAATGAATAAATTTTTTTCATAATTTTCCTCTTTCTCGGTATATTATCTTAGCATAGACTCCTATTTTTGTCAAATCAGACCTATCTTATAATACTCTAAACCTAAGTAAAATATGAGAAAAAAAGGACTCAATAAAGTCCTTTTAATTCGATAATAATTTCATCATCTATTTTTTCACCACTAGGTATACTTTGATTAGTAACATAACCATAGCCTTCAAGCTTATATTCAACATTCATTAATTTTAAAATTTCTTTTGTTTCTTTATAAGATAAACCAGTAAAATCTATCGCTGTATTATCATATTTGTTAGTTAACAAAACAACTAAATCACCTTTTGATATTTGAACATTTTTGTTAGGATATTGATTGATAATCTTATTACCATCACCCAAAGTAATAACTTTAATTCCTTCATCAGTTAAAAATTTCTTTACTTCGGTAGTTATCTTATTTGTATAACCCCCTACTTTTATTTTTTTGATCGTTTTCGTTTTTTCTTCAATACTTAAATATTTTGAAGTATTAATAACCACTTCTTGAACTGAAGGAGCCAAATAATTTTGTCCATCTTGTGGTTTTTTATTTGCCATATAAATAATTATTTCTGGATCATTTCCCGGATATAATCCCGCAAATGAGTAAATATATTGGCTACCATAATCTAAATATCTTCCTTTTTCAAAGATAGATGCTGTCCCGGTTTTACCAATTAAATCATAACCATCTATCTTATAGGCAGCACCCGTTCCACCTTCTTCCAAAACGCTACGCATAAGTTCTTTAATTTTTTTGATTGTCTTTTCGTTGACAACTACGCTACCTTCCATTTTTTTGTTTTCGTCAATTGTATTTCCCGCACTATCAACGACTTTGCTTATAACATATGGCTTTAACATTTTACCATTATTAGAAATAATTGATAATCCCTGAAGCATTTGAATTGGTGTTACCATAATACCTTGGCCATACCCTGCAGTAGCAGCCTCGACATCATAAGTAAAGGTAATATCGCCAGCTAATTCGCCATCCAAAGTAATGCCTGTTTTTTTACCAAAACCATATTTTTCGTAACAATTACTTAATTCATCTTTGGTAATAACGTTTTCAAGTAAATTAGCTACCCCGATATTGGAAGATAGCGCATAGCCTCGATCATAACTAATTCTACCCCATCCTTCGCCTTGGTTCCAGTCTTTAATTGTTACCGTATCTTTTTCATCGATAGCTGATACATAAGTCTTAGAACCAGACATAAAGGTATCACTACCATTATATTTGCCACTATTGATGGCACACATATAGCTAAATGTTTTCATTGTACTACCAGGTTCATAAGCATAACTTACCAAAGGATCTAGATAATTGGTTAAATTACGGATGTTGGGATCAAACGATGGTGTTGAAGCATATCCCAAAATAGCGCCTGTTTTAGCGTCCATCACCCCCATTACCGTCCATTCAGCTTTACTTTGACTTTGACTCTTTTTTACTTCATTTTCAATGAATAATTGAATGCTACTATCAATAGTTAGATAAACATCTGCCCCATCGATAGCATCTTCACGATATTCATTTGAATTGGCAATGATATTACCTCGGCCATCTTTTTCATATTTAATATAACCAGCTGTTCCCATTAATTGTTCATTATAATAACCCTCAATACCAAGTTCTCCTACCATATAATTATTGCCATCATCTAAGGTCTTGTTTTTAGTATATCCAAGTAAATATGAAGCAAAATCACCATATGGATAATATCTTTTGGTGCTTTTAATAAAATCAATTCCTGGTAAATCTAGAGCTTTTATTGCTTCCATTTCTAATTGACTAAGATTCTTACCGCCATTACCAAATTCTACTTGATAAGCATCTTTATTAAGAATTTCTCTAATTCGATCATAACTAGTATCAATTTTTTCGGCTAAAGCTTTAGCAGTTTTATCTTTATCTTTGACATACCTTGGTACCCCATCAATTTCTCCGCGATTCTCATCGAGATAAGCAATTAAGGTATAACTAGATACATCTTGTGCTAGTGCTATCCCATTTATATCATATATAGTGCCTCTTTCAGGCATTAAAACATCTTCTTCTAGATTACGATTCTTGATGAATTCACTAATTGTCATTTTATCAGTAGCTTGATAATCCACTAAACAGCGATATCCCAAAGCTAAGGCAAAAATGACAAACAAAAAAAAGACAATAACGTACACAAATTTACTTATTTTAAGTTTATTTGTATTAAGTTTACTGTCTCTCATAATCTTCACCTATTCTGATACTGATTTAATATTCTTATTATTATAAGTTAATCCTTGTTCATTACTTACTTCTCTGATTTTATCTAATGATACCATTTCATTTATCTTCATCGCTAAACTTTGATTATCATCATTTTCTTCTTTAATTATATCATTAAGTTCTTGAATTTCCAAATTAATTTTACCTAAGGCTGCCCTACTGTAAATAATTCCAAGTACCAAAAAGATACTTACAACAACAAAACATCTATATAATGCTTTTTCACGTCTAACACGTTTACTTATCTTTTTCTTTTTACTCATAAATATCAGTCCTTTATTTTTTCGATTACTCTAAGTCTAGCACTTCGTGCACGATTATTTTCTTCAAGTTCCTCTTTACTAGGCGTAATTCCCTTACTTATTACTTTTATTTTAGGCATATATTCTTCTGGAACATATGGCAATTTAGCAAATTTACTATCTACTTCACTATATTTTCTAAAAATATTTTTAACAATTCGATCTTCCAAAGAATGAAAAGTGATAACACATAATCTACCGCCAACATTAAGCAAATCAATTGCTTGTCGGATAGCTACTTCAAGCACATCTAATTCATGATTAACTTCGATTCTAATTGCTTGAAATGTCTTCCTAGCTGGATGACCATCACGAAGTTCCTTAAAAGGCATACTATGCTTGATAATATCTACTAATTCTAAAGTTGTTTCAATCTTTTTATTTTCTCTACTTTTAATAATATTTTTAGCAATACTAGATGCATATTTCTCTTCACCATAATCTCTAAGTACTCTTACTAAATTATCATAATCATACTCATTAACCAAATTATAAGCAGAAAATGTTTTATCGGTATCCATACGCATATCTAAAGGTGCATCATTATGATAGCTAAATCCTCGATAATCTTCGTCTAATTGCATCGAAGATACACCAATATCAAATAAGATACCATCTACTTTACTAACATTTTCTTCCTTTAAGCATTCTTGCATGTTAGCAAAATTGCTTTTAATGATTTTAAAATTATGATAATCCTTTAATCTTTCAGTACTGTAACTAATTGCTTCCTTATCTTGATCAAAGGCGAAAAGAAACCCCTTTTTAATTCTTTTCAAGATTTCTAAACTATGTCCTCCGAAACCTAAGGTAGCATCTACATAAACTCCATCTTCCTTAATATTAAGGAAATCAATACTTTCTTCAAGTAATACACTTTTATGCTTCATCCAAATCCCCATCAAATAAATGTTCTGCCACTTCATCAAGCTTTTCAAAGTTTTCTTCCATTAGATTATTAAACTTCTCTAATGCCCAAATTTCTAGACGATCATTTACCCCAATGATTGCACATTCTTTTTTTAGACCCGCATATTCAATTAAAGAGTTTACAAGATTTATTCTACCTTGCCTATCGAATTCACATACAGTGGCTGAAGCTAAGAAAAATCGATTGAAAGTTCTAGCATCTTTTTTCGTAAATGGCAATTTTTTAAGTTTACTTACAATCTTTTCCCATTCAATCAAAGAATAGACAAATAAACAACCATCCAAGCCTCTTGTTACGACAAAACTATTGCCAATTTCTTCCCTAAATTTTGAAGGAATAATTAATCTTCCCTTTTCATCAATACTATGATGATATTCTCCAATTAACATAAAATCCCCCACTTTCTCCCACTTTTCACCACTTGTAATTATAATTTAGCATAAAAAAAACTATTTGTAAAGAGTTTTCAAATAGTTTTTAGTTAAGTTTACACTTTATTTTATTCCTTTAGTTTCTTTAATAATATAAATTGGTCTTTTCTTAATTTCAGTCTGCATTCTAGCTAGGTATAAGCAAATAAAACTAATACCTAACAAGTTGATTCCAAATAAGATTAAAATGACTGCTAAAGCGATAAATATTTCATGATAAATATGGCCAATTATAATTGATTTAATTATCAAATACAATAGTCCACCAACTCCTAGTAATGAAATAAACGCGCCCGTTTTAGTAAAGATATTTAATGGATTCTCAGCATAATCAATAATCCCTATCAAAGCATAATTTAATGATCTTTTAAAATTGAATTTTGTTTTACCATATTTTCTAGGTTCAATTTGATAAATTAGACTATTGGTATTAAATCCAACCCAATTGAATAATCCCTTTGAAAAGCGATTACTTTCTTTAAGTGATAAAACAGCTTTTTTAACATTGTTTCGAAACATTCGGAAATCACTGGCATCTTCACGAAATTTAATACCACTTATATGGTTAATTAATTTATAAAATAATTTTCCACCAATTCTTTTAATTATTGACATATTTTTACGTTTTGCTGGGACCATACATACCTGATCACAAACTTTATTTTTTTCTAGATAATTATACATCTCCATTAAATATTTGGGGTGTTGTTGCATATCACCATCGATAATAGCGGTATATTCAGAATTCGCTACTTCCATTCCAGCATAGATAGCAGCATCTTTACCAAAATTACGACTAAAATGAATTATTTTAACACTATTATCAACATTATATATTTTGTTTAGTTCTATTTCTGTATTATCGACTGAACCATCATTTACAAAAATTATTTCATATTTAACTTTCTTTAAACTGTGCTTAATCTGAGCGTACATTTTGCTAACATTTTCCGCTTCATTTAGCATTGGTACTATAATACTTAATTTCATATATCCCCCTAACATATTAAATGTTTTTAGCTTTATTATTTTTAAATAACATATAATAAACAACCACTAATATTATACCACTAAATATACATATCCAGCTATGTGACATACGATATTTTAATTTAATCGTATGTTCTCCTTTTGGTACGTCAAATGAGAGTAAAGCATCCCCCACTTTAAAAGTTGGTACTTTTACATCATCGACATATACCTTCCATCCAATGTCATAAGGAATCGATGTATATATTATATAATCGCTATTGGCATTTATTTTTCCTTCGATAGTATCTTCCTTAAAAGTAGTTATTTCAACTTTATTTCCTTTTAAATAATTATAGGCTTTGATAAATTCATTCATATCAAATGTATATAAATCAATCGTTTCATTTACTTCATAATTGTATCCGACATAAAATTCAAAGTAATCGCTTTCTTTCGGATTAGCAATTACATAATGCTCATTATAATCATAGGAATTATGAAAAGGAATATCCCGTTCATAAACATAATCATAATATTTATTAAAATAATACAAATTGTCATCAAATACGACAAAATCTATATGATTCTCCTTGTTATCAAAATATAAATAATAATTATCATAATGATCATATACTTTATATTTAACGATGTATTGATTATCTTTGCCTTCATAAATTATTTCTGTTTCATATGTATCAATATGCGTTAAAACATGATCAATATTGGTCGCATATTTTATAAAATTATTTTGATTTAGAAGTGGACTATTATCAATTATTTCCCAATTAACAATATCTTTATTTACCCCATACATTAGTCCCAAATTATATTTATTACGATAAATATCCATATCATCAATACGGGCATAAAAAACATATTGAAGATTATCATCTATTTTATCAATTAAATATTTTACGTCAAACATAACATCAAAAATCGGTGTATTTATTTTGTATAAGAAACTATTAATTCCATTGCCAGAAATTCCTAAATTAAATAGTAGTTTAGCTACCGCTTCATATTCCATTGAACTAAAACTGCGCATACCATGATAACCATACCAAGACGAATCATTTAAGGTCAATATTGCTTGCTTTTCAATTCGATAAAATTTATCTTCTTCCTCATGTTCAAGATAATGAATAATCGTATTCATTTGTTCATCTTCACTAATAAAATCTTTAACTTGTTGATCAATTTGCCAATTATTATTAAGCACCATAACTCTCTCTACGACAATTGTCAAAATCATTATTGCCAGTAACCATTTACCCCATTTTTTATGACTTGTATAAAATGAATATACTAAATAGAATACTGTAAGAACTACACCATTAAGAATAATCATCGTATTATTTATATTGGGATAATTGATTATCTTTAATAAAACAACACTTGCCATACATATAACATAAACAAAAGCAATATATACCGGCTTTATTTTTTCAATATTAATTATACTATAACCAGCCATAATCATTAAAATAAAACTATAAATAAACGAATAACGATATGGCAAGTCGTTTGGTACATGCATACCATGCCATATATAATCGATTGGTGCCACTGCAAAACTAATAATTAATAGATCTAAAAAGATAATATAACATATTTTAGTTTTAAAACTAATTTTATTATTTATTAAGAATAATAATAACAAACCAATTGAAACTATTCCGCAAGATATATTTGGCGAACATATCCCATCCGATTTTAATACCGTACTAGTAACGCCAGAAAAATGACTAAATAGAAACTCCCTAATAGTAAAATCATAATATTGACTTACTGGCCAAGAGCCACCCGTTGCACTGATCGTTTTAAGTGAAAGAAATAATGGTACTAAAAAGAAAGCACAGAATATTCCCACTGATAATGAAGCAATAAAAAAATTAAAACATTTATTAAATACTTTTTTAAAAGTAAATTTATGGGTCGTTAGTACCAAATACATAATAAAATACAAAACGCTAAAAATACATAACATATAACCAATAAAATAATTTGTATAAAGCATCAAAGATAAACTGACAATATATAAAATAACTTTATCTTCCTTGATAAATTGTTCTATTCCCATCGCAATCAATGGCAACATATACATTCCATCTAACCACATAATATTCCAATAATAAGCAATATAATATGCTGAGAAAGCATACAATAAACAAAGTGGTATAAATCTCTTTTTTTCACCAAATTTCCACCTAAAAAAGATGCCCATCGTTACCGCTGAAGCAATTGCTTTTAAGCCAATGATAACTGAATATGAAACTAATAGGTTTTTATGTTTAAAAAATAAAAGTAAAATGTTAAATGGACTTGATAAATAATTAAAATAGTTACGATAAAAAGGAGCCCCTAGCCCCATATTAAATGAAAAACGTAGCGTATCATAGTTATAGATTCGACGATAAAGTTCTCCCAGCATTGGTCCATATTGATGAAAAAAATCAATCGTTAAAAGTGAATGCTTTCCAAATGGGGCAACTTCTTTTAACACATATGCTGATATTATAACCACTAATGAACAAGCAATAATTAATAAATAATAGGTTGACTTTTTCATAATTTTGGACATACTGCTTACCTCCATAATAACTAAAATTATTATAACACATATAAATAAAGAAAAAAAGATAATCTTATTGATTATCTTTTGCACTCTTATAATTAGTCATAAATTCTTTCTTATATTCCAAAAATCTATCTTCCTTAATGCTTTCTCTGATGCCTTCCATAATCCTAATCAAGAATCTTAAATTATGAATTGATAACAGCCTTTGCCCAAGTGTCTCTTCAGCCACCAATAAGTGACGAATATAAGCTTTCGTATAATGCCTACAACACTCACAGTCACAATTAACATCTACGGGTGTGAAATCTTCTTTATATTTAGCATTTTTCATATTGATTTTACCATATTTAGTAAATGCATGGCCATGTCTTGCTAATCTTGTAGGATGAACGCAATCGAACATATCAACTCCACGTTCTACACCTTCAAATAAATCGAATGGATCTCCAACACCCATCAAGTATCTTGGCTTATCTTCCGGTAAATATCTTATCGCATCATCGATCATCTTATACATTGTTGGTTTGTCTTCACCAACCGAAGTACCACCAATAGCATAACCGTCAAAGTTCATTTTAACCGTTTCTTTAGCACTATGTTCTCTTAAATCAGTATATTCCCCACCTTGGACAATTCCAAAAAGTGATTGTCTCGGATTATCAAAAACATCTTTTCCTCTTTTTGCCCATCTAAGTGTTCTTTCAACACTTTGCTTACAATATTCATATGTTGCCGGATAAGGAATACATTCATCAAAACTCATTGCAATATCACTATCTAATTTATTTTGAATTTGAATGCTTTTTTCAGGCGTAAGCAATAACTTTTCACCATTAATATGACTCTTAAAGACAACTCCTTCTTCACTAATATTTTTAGGTTTAGCTAAAGAAAATACCTGAAATCCACCACAATCTGTTAGAATTGGGCCATCATAATTCATAAACTTATGTAGTCCGCCAGCTTTATCAACAATATCTTCTCCTGGTCTTAACCATAAGTGATATGTATTTGCTAAAATTATTCCTGCTTTAATAGATTTAATCTCATTAGTATCTAATGTTTTTACTGTAGCTTGTGTACCTACCGGCATAAACATTGGTGTTTCAAATTTTCCATAATTTGTTTCTAATGTTCCATATCTTGCAGAAGTATCTTTATCCTTATGTAATAATTCATACTTAACTTTCATATTATTCACTCCTGAGAAAATATTCTAACAAAATAATTGCTTTTTGTAAATAAATATTTTACCCTATTTTTCTTAAACTTAAATTTGAAATATTAACGCTTACAGCCGTATTTAAAGCACGGTTTGGTTCAACGCATATTGCACCAGGATTTGAACCAGTAACTCCAGTATTGTCATACAAAAATTCAACACGTACTTCGTAAGTTTCTGTACTATCGTTTAAATTCGTTAATGGATTATAACCAACTGTATGATAAGTATTACCCTCTACCGGTTCTACCGCTTCTTGAAGCGTATTATTAATATAAAAACTAACTTCTTTACTAGCTAATGAATGTCCACCAATACTCTCTAATTTGCCACCAGTTTTTTGAATTGAATACGATAATATATATTTATTGCCATTAACAAAAAGTCCTGGTTGTAGACAGTAAGCATCCCACTTATTTGCCTTAGAAAAACTATAGATACCATTACCAACATACTTTCCTTCACCGGAAGTGCCGACAACTGGAACAAAAGTATTTTTATTAATTGAATCACTTTGTACAATTGCTCTAGCACCATTATTTTTATCCATAAGTTTTTCTAAATTACCACGATATGATGATAGAATTCCTAGCATTGATAATAAGAGCAAACAAAATAAGATTAAAACGCCATATAATATCGTCGTTATAGCAAATCCTTTGTTATTCATATAATATAATCTCCTTATCTATTTCTTTTATATTATCGCTATTACTTTTACTAGTAACAATCCGATTAATTTCTCCATCAGATACATATCTATTTTTATCTAACATTCTAAAAACCATTTCAATATCAAAATCTTTGCCATTATTGTCATATGCCCGACATCTTTTAATATATAATGGATTAAATTCTTTGTGATAAGAACTTACTTCTGGTTCCCAACCGACA
>ONWZ01000005.1 GCA_900321645.1 uncultured Eubacteriales bacterium
GATTTATGTTAGTTTAAGTGTTAATATTTATCAAGTTGATAATCTAATTGGTAAGAATGTAACTTTTGCTAATAGATTTATTGGTGAGATCAATAATATGTCTTCGACGACAGCTGAAGTTAGTTTGGTGGGCGAAATAGTTAATGGGGTATTTATTCCAGGTAACTTAAGTATGCCACCTTTTGGTAGTGAATGTAGACTTACTACGAATGAGGAAATCAATTTAATATATGGCGTTAATCAAACAACCGATTTAATCAAAGTAGGTTCGTCGTATACCTATAAGAATTATCCGGTATATTTAAATGTTAATGCTTTCTTTTCCGGTCATTTTGCAATATTTGGTAATAGTGGTTCTGGTAAGAGTTATTTTGTATCAAGATTATTACAAGGAGTATTTTATGATGCTCGTAGATTACCACTTAATACCAATATCTTTTTGTTTGATGCATATGGTGAATATCAACAAGCTTTTGATAATATTAGTCAAGTAAATAACAATTTAAATTATCGAGTATTTACTACTAACTTAAGAGATAATAATTATGAAAAAGTCGTTATTCCATTTTGGTTTTTAACGGTTGATGATTTATGTTTACTCTTGGATGTCGATGATCAAAGACAAATTCCTATTGTTGAAAAAGCTTTAAAATTAGTAGCGTATTTTTGCGATAATGCTGAAGAAACGAAGAATCAAAAAAATGATATTATTGCAAGAAGCTTACTAGATGTTATATTTTCGGGAGTAAGTCATAATGAAGTTAGAAATAAGTTAATAACCATTTTAACTAAATTTAGTACTGATGAAATAAACTTGGAAATAAATTTAACTAAGGGTGGTTGGACAAGAAGTATCAGACAATGCTTGCAGATTGATGAGACTGGTAAATTTGCCGACATTGAAATTGTCATTAACTATTTAGAGCAATATTGTCAAAGTGATTTTGAATTAACTTTACCGGATGGTACATATATGTACTCAATTAAGGATTATTATAATGCCCTAGAATTTGCTTTGATTAGCGAAGGAGTATTCAGTAGTAACAAAATATTTGATTATGCCAATGTTTTAAAAGTCCGATTAAATTCATTAATTAATAGTGATTATGTCAATTACTTCAATTGTGATAGATATATGCGAAAAGAAGATTTTATTAAATTCTTATTATATAAAAATGGTAATATGAAATGTCAGGTAGTTAATTTTAATATTAATTATGTCGATGATAGATTTGCAAAGGTATTAGTTAAAGTATACTCCAAGATATTATTTGATTATGTAGCGTTACTTCCTAATCGAGCATCAATGCCTTTTCATATAGTTTTGGAAGAAGCTCATCGTTATGTTCAAAATGATATTGATACCCAAATTTTAGGATATAATATTTTTGATCGTATTGCTAAAGAGGGTCGAAAATATGGCATTTTACTTGGTATCATTAGCCAAAGACCATCTGAGATTAGCGAGACAACGGTTAGCCAATGTTCTAACTTTGCAATCTTTAAAATATTTAATCATTTAGACATAAAATTTGTCTATGATATTATTCCGGGAATAAGTGATAGCACAATGGATAAAATTAAAATATTGACGCCAGGTAATTGTATGTTATTTGGGACGGCATTTAAGATGCCAATCTTGACAACTGTCGATAAACCTAATCCAACACCGCATAGTGATTCATGTAATATTAGTAATACATGGTATGTTAGTTAAAAAGAAGATAATTCTTAAAAATAGAATTATCTTTTATTTTAAGGCTTTTTGTTGTATAATTTAGGTGGGTGAAGAGTATGCTAACAATTAATAATTTAAGTGTTAAGGTAGAAAATAAAGAAGTATTAAATAATTTTAACTTAGATATAGATAAAGGTAGTGTTCATGTTATTATGGGTCCTAATGGGGTTGGCAAATCCACTTTGTCGAGAGTCATTATGGGTGATAATAATTATAAAATTACAAAAGGTAATATTCTTTTTAATGACGAAGATATTACTAGATTACCAGTTGATGAACGTAGTAAAAGAGGAATTTTCTTGGCGATGCAATATCCAATGGAAATCGATGGAGTTAGTAATCAGGACTTCTTAAGAATGGCTATTTCATCTCATGAAGGGAAGAAAATAGGGCTATATGATTTTATCAAAAGATGTGAATTAGCAGCCGATGATCTTAAAATGGATAAGAATTTAATACATCGTTCTTTAAATGTGGGATTCTCGGGTGGCGAGAAAAAGAAAAATGAAGTTTTGCAATTAAAATTATTAAAGCCATCATTTGTTATTTTGGATGAACTAGATTCAGGATTAGATGTTGATAGTTTAAGAATAGCGGCTACTAATATTGCTAAATATAAGAAAGAATATCCCAATACAGCTATTTTAATAATCACGCATTTAACTAAAATACTCGATTATATTAAACCAGATTTTGTTCATATAATTGCCAATGGTAAAATAATTAAAACGGGTGATTATTTATTAGCTAAAGAAATAGAAAAAAATGGTTATAATGAATATTTAACTAAGGCAAATATTATGCTTGAGGAAAAAGATGATGAATAAAATATTAATAGCTAAAAATATGATAGCTGGCGATGAAGTTAAGATAGATGGTAATACAATTACATTTGATAGTGATGGTGAATATATTCTTGAATATACTGATAATGGTAGTTATGAATTAGAATTTATTATCAATGCGAAAATTAAATTAATTGAAGTCAGTTATGATAATTCATTAGAAATAAATAATAAATATTTGATTAATGATAGTTTGAAAATAGTTAAGTTTTATAATAATAAAAAGGTATTAGAAAATATTGATATTAATTTGGTTAAGGAGAATGCTCGTATCGATTATCATTTAGCTAATATTTGCAAAGAAGAAGAAAGATATACAATTAATATTAATCATAAATGTAAGAAGACATTTAGTAATATTATTAATCGTTCAATTGCTTTTAAAAATAGTATTTTAAAATTTATTATCAATAGTAATGTTCCCCAAAAAGCAATTGAATCAGGGTTAGATCAAAATACTAGAATTATCACAATGGGTGAATGTGATACCAAAATTAGTCCAAATATGTTTATTGATTTGGATGATGTAATAGCTAAACATGGTTCGGCGATTGGAACATTTAAGGATGACCAGGTCTTTTATTTGATGAGTAAAGGTATCAATTATAATGATGCATTAAAATTATTAATAAAAGGATATATTGTTGGAAATCTAGAAATTGATTTTGAAAATCGTAAGAAAATTATCGATATTATCGATATGTATTGGAGGTGAGGTATGAATAGAGAAGATTTTACCATTTTAAATGATACGAAGATGGTATATTTTGATAATGGAGCAACAACTTTAAAACCTGATTGTGTTAAAAAAAAGATAGATGAATATTATAATGTATATACTTCAAGTATTCATCGTGGCGACTATAAGAATAGTTTGAAAGTATCTGATATGTATGAAGAAGGAAGAAAAGTAGTAGCTAATTTTTTGGGTGCTAAGCATCCTAGTGAAATAGTTTTTACAAGTGGTACAACTGATTCGCTTAATAAGATTGTTTTTGGTTATTTTCGTCATCAACTAAAAAGTGGGGATGAAGTATTAATTACGGAAACAGAGCATGCTTCCAATGTCTTACCTTGGTTTATGCTGGCTAAGGAGATGGGGATAGTTGTTAAATATATTCCATTAAATGAAAATAATGAAGTAACATTAAATAATTTAAGAGAAACAATCAGTAATAAAACAAAAGTAGTATCAATAGCTCATATAACGAATGTGATTGGCGATATTAGAGATATTAAGAACATTACTAAAGTGTGCCATGAACATAATATTTTAGTGGTTGTTGATGCTGCTCAAAGTGTAGCTCATACGAAAATAGATGTTAGTGATATGGATATTGACTTTATGGCTTTTTCTGGTCATAAAATATATGGACCTACCGGTATTGGGGTATTATATGGTAAATTTGATTTATTGAAAGATTTAATACCAACTAGTTATGGTGGGGGAATGAATGCCATTTTTAATAAAGATGGTTATGTTGAATTAAAAGATTTACCAGATAGGTTAGAAGCAGGGACACCTAATATTGAAGGTGTGTTAGGATTAGCTGAGGCTATTAAATATGTTGAACAAATAGGACTTGATAAAATTCAAAATTATGAAAAGGAACTTAGAAAATACTTGGTAGATAGACTTAGTGAATTAGATTTTATTAAGATATATAATAAAAATAATGAAGCAGCTATTATCGCTTTCAATATTGAAGGAGTATTTAGTCAAGATACGGCTATTTATTTAGATAAATATAATATTTGTGTTAGAGCTGGTAATCATTGCGCTAAGTTAACAAAAGATGTTTTTGATGTGGCAAATACGGTAAGAATAAGCTTGAGTTTTTATAATACAAAAGATGAGATTGATCTATTAATTAATGTCCTTAAGAATAGTGAAAACATTTGGAAGGAGATTCTATAATGGATAATGATATGAAAAGAAGTATTATTCTTGATAATTATCAAGATGCTAAGAATAGAATGATTCCTGAAAATACTGATGACTATGTGATGATTAATAGTAATAATCAAAGTTGTATCGATAATATTAATATTTATGTAAAATTAAATAATGAAAAAATTGAAGATATTAAATTTGATGGTGAAGCATGTGTTATTGCGATATCAAGTACATCAATTTTGAGTAATTTGTTGATTGGTAAGACTGTTTCTGAAGCCAAAGAAATACTCAATAATTATTTTAATATGATTGAAGAGAAAGAATATAATCAAAATATATTAGACGAAGCAAATGTTTTTGAAGATATGTATAAACAACCATCTAGAAAAACATGTGCCACATTATTTGCAAGAGGGATTAATAATTATTTAAAAGATAAATAGATAGTTTAAAGCTATCTTTTTATTTTTCACTTGAACTGTATTGCGATAAGAAATTAGAAGTGATATAATAAATATAATGGGTGGTGCATATGGTTGGTTTTTTATATTTAATATTAGCTATTAGTTTTGGATGTATCCTTATTAAGAGAGTATGTAATGTTAAAAAAATGTATTCTGCAATAAATAGCAAATTAGTAGATTTACCAGAAATCTTATTTATTTTACCAGCTGGCGCTACAGTTGGGATACTTTTGGTAGCATTTTTAAATTATTATTTAATTTATGCATTAAATATGTTTTTAAATATACCATTAAATAAAATATATATGATTTCGATAATTATTGTGAGTATTCTTTTAATGATTGCATTAGCAGTTAATTTTAAGCATACAAAAAGAATTGAAAAGATAGATAAATACTATTTAAAAGTCATATTATTTTTAATTATTATGGCTTGTTTTTTAATCTTTTATGGTTATTTTATGCGCGGAAGTTATTTACATCTTGGCCCAACAATCCATTCTGATTTATCACCACATACGGCTTTAGTTGAGTCTTTTGGAAATGGTGCAAATATTCCAACGATGTACTCACATTTTAGTAATGATGGCATTAGGTATCATTTCTTCTTTTATTTCTTTGCGGGAATACTAAAATATTTAGGAATGCGATTAGATTTTGCTTTAAATATTCCAACTGTCATTGGAATCGTTAGTGCACTTATGCTCGCAGGATTATTTGCTAATTTATTGTCATCATCTAAAAAGGCATACTTTTGGGCTCCCACTTTAATTCTATTTCGTAGTTCATTTGCTATTTTTGATATGATTAAGGGACAATCTTTACTTACTTTTGTGAGTAGAGTAATTCACAATACAGATTGGTATCATACTACTCCTTATGATGAATGGGGATTGTGGGCAATAAATGTCTATGCTAATCAAAGACATTTAATATTTGGCTTTGCAATTCTTTTAACAATAGTTATGTTATTTATTCCATATGTTAAAAAGACAGTTGCTAATTTAAAAAAGTGTTCTTTTAAAAAAGGACTACATTATTTATTCTTGGATTTAGGCAGTTGGAAAATACAAGATTTTAAATTGTTAGTTTTAGTTTCTTTAATTATAATTGCTTTACCATATTTTCATGCGACAGTTTTAATAACATTATTATTAATATTATTCGTTATGGCTATGTTTAGTGAGAATAAATTATCATATCTAATTATTGCTATTTTAGCTATTTTATCTTCTTATTTTCAAACGGCATTTTTTGCTGGAAAAGTTGCCGGAGTAGTATCATTTAAACCGGTTTTTGGTTTTGTTATGGAAACAACTTCAATTGTTATAATTATCAAATATTTAATAGTACTAACTGGTTTGACATTAATTTTAGGTTGGCTTTATGTATTTAAAAAAAGAGACTATCTATTAATACTAGGAATAGCATTCTTTGTACCAGTTATTTTTGCTAATGTTTGTCAATTATCGGTAGATTTGTTAGCGAATCATAAATTTATTCAACTAACGATAAATCTATTTTCAATTTTTGTTGGTGCTTTTTTGGGCGAATATAGTTTGAAGAAGAAAACTTACTTTCGACAAATAGTTTTAATTATAATGATTTTCTTATTAACGGCAACAGGAATTAGTGAGTGGTTTATTTATATCAATATGAATAAGTATACAAGTGCGTTTAATGAACTATCAGATGTAACTTTGTGGCTTAAGAATAATACAGAACCTACCGATACGTTACTTACACCATATTGGTCAATGCATAGTGAATACTTATCTGGTAGGCAAATATACTATGGTTGGCCTTATTATGCTTGGTCAGCTGGTCATAATACGGCTGAAAGAAGTAAAAAATATTTCTATTTATTACGTGGCTGTGATGATAATATCGAAGAATTTATTAAATTGTGTCAGGAAGAAAAAATTAAATATTTTATTGATACGGAAGAATATTACGATTTTGATGATATAGGTTATGAAGATTATCATCGTGAATATATTACTAGTAATTTGAAATTAGTTCAAGAATTTCCGCAAGAGGGAACTAGAATCTATCAAATATATTAGGGGGACAAACAATGAATACTCAAGACAAGAATTATTTAATTAATATGGGATTATTGTTACTATTTTCAATTGTGATTGTATTTGTACATCAAAATATGGATATGATTAGTTTTAATGTAGCAATTTCGTGGTATTTCTATTTATTAATATTTACATTAGTGGGATTTCCACTAAGTTATCTTCTTTTCCGTAAGTTTTATGATCGAGGATATGTTTTTGCTAAGGTGTTAGGCTTTTTGGTGCCAAGCTATTTAATGTGGTGTGGCGCTAGTTTGCATATTTTCAAGTTTACATATTTAAATGCCTTATTATGTGTAATTGCTTTTGGTATCATTTCTTACTTGTATCTAATTATTACAAAAATGAAAAAAAAGAATATTGACAGTTTTGTTAGTGATATAAGTTCAAAGGTAAAAGTGTTTTATCGATTGGAAATAATCTTTTTAATCCTTTTCTTATTAGTGGCGTATGTAAAAGGTTTTAATCCCGATGCCAATAGCACAGAAAAATATATGGATTATGGATTTATGGCAGTTATGAGTAATACCGATTATTTTCCTTCAATGGATATGTGGTTAGCTGGCGAAAGTATTAATTATTATTATTTTGGACATTATATTTTAACATTTATTGCTAAAGTAACTAGGATAGACGTTAGTTTTGGTTATAACTTATCAATAGTTACATTATTTGTGATTACTTTATTTGAATCATATATAATTGGTTTTAATTTAGTTAAAAAAAGTACTGGTAATAATTGCTTATCATATTTTGGAGGAATTATTAGTAGTTTAGGAGTAAATATTGCCGGTAATTTTCATTATGTAATATTTAATTTAATATATCCAATGATATATACAATATTCCATTTACCATATAATGGATATAGTTTTTGGGATTCTACTCGTTACATCGGTTATAATCCCGATACAGTCGATAAAGTCATTCATGAGTTTCCTAATTTCTCTTATATTTTAGGTGATCTGCATTCACATGTAATTGATATATTTCTAGTGTTACTATTACTTGGTCTTTTGCTTTCTTATCTATTTAATGAGGTAAAAAATGATGAACGAATAAAGGCAAGTACGATAGGAATTGTTTCTTTAAACGGAATTATGTTGGGATTAATTATCGGAATGATGAAAATGACTAATTTTTGGGATTATCCAATCTATTTAGTTGTAATTATATTATTTTTCTTCTTTCATTATTTGGCTAAATATCAGACAATTAAGGATGCATTATTAATGCTACTGTATCAAGTATTACTAATAATTTGTCTATCGCAATTGTTTACTTTGCCCTTTACAATGTCATTTGTAAAAATTGCTTCTAAAATAGCAATATCACCATATCATACAATTTTTTATCAATTATTAGTATTATGGGGAATACCATCATTAGCTGTTTTATATTATTTTATCTATACGATTAAAAAGAATTGGCCAATAAAAATTGATAAATTCTTGATTAGAAATTATGTTGAAAAATTGAAGCTTAGTGATTTCTTTATCTTGATAATTGGCTTTTGTGCAATTGGATTAGTTATTACTCCAGAATTCTTATATGTAGTTGACATTTTTTACGATTCAATACCAAGATTTAATACAGTGTTTAAATTTACTTATCAAAGCTTTATCTTGTTTGGTTTGTGTTATGGGTATATAATCGTTATGTTATTTAAATCAAAAAAGATGATTAATCAGCATTTAGCAAAAATTTTAATAGCTGTTTTCTTACTTACATGCTGTTATTGCTATACGGCTGTAGAGCAGTGGTTTGGCGATATTACTAATCCGGAAAATTATAAAACATTAGATGCTACAGCCTTTCTAGAACGTGAGACTTTAAACTATGATGATGCTTTGACAGCTGATAATTTGGCAATCATTAATTATTTAAATGAAGAGGCTGATAAAAATGCTATTATAATTGAAGCTAAGGGTGATAGTTATTCTTCTGACAATCAAATTTCAACATTTACTGGTTTAGCGACAGTATTGGGATGGAGTGGACACGAATGGTTATGGCGAAGCAAGAATAGTAATTTTGATTATCCAGAAATTCTAACGAACAGAGAAGACGACATAACGGTGTTTTATAGTGTTGATGATGTTGAAACTTTAATTAATTTGATTGATAGATATAGTATTAGTTATATTGTAATTGGGTATACTGAAAGAAAAAAATATGGGGATGAATTTTTAAAACTAAAAAATGAAGATGCATTATTGTCACTTGGTGATGTAGTTGTTGAAACAAATATAAATGGTTCGTTAGAACCAACATATTTAATTAAGGTCAATCTTGCACATTGACTGCAAATAATGAAGATGTTATAATTTCTTTGAAATAATGGAGGTATTATATGGAAAAAGAAAATAAAAAATATATTGTTGATTTTTTGGTATTTGATCTTATTTTAATAATATTTTATCTAGCAAATAAGTTACTTGGTCATAATGATTTGGTAGTATTTGTTAGATGGTATTTGTTATTATTAGGCTCGACACTAATTGGATATCCAATTACTAGTAGATTGTTTAAAAACTTTGATGATCGTGGATATATATTTTCTAAGATATTAGGGTTTTTGATACCGGGAATAATTGTATATTTTCTTTGCAATATGCACATTTTAAAATTTAGTGATTTGACTTGTATTATCATATTTATTTTGTGTATGCTTGGATCAATTATTTGTTGTGGATATCAATATTTCAAAAATGATGAAAAGGGGAGAAAAGTTAGTTATGATAGGTTTTCTAAATTATTAAAAATTGAAGCATTATTCTTGCTATCAATGATTTTAATAACTTATGTTAAGGCCTTTAATCCAGCTGCTGCCGATATTGAAAAGTTTATGGATTATGGTTTTGTGAAAAGCCTTAGCATTAGTGATTATTTACCTTCTAATGATATGTGGCTATCAGGCTATACAATTAATTACTATTATTTTGGCCATTACATAACAGCCTTTATTTCGAAAGCATCACAAGTTAGTGTTGATTATGGCTTTAATTTAATGCTAGTTAGTCTTTTTGTTATTGCTTTCTTTGCTAGTTTTTCAATAGGCTATACATTACTTAGCAAAGTGTTTGATAGCAAAAAAGGAAAGATGAAAGGATGGAAAGAAATTGCTGCTTTAGGGGGAATAATTGCTGGTTTATCGAATACAGTCGCTGGCAATGGACATTTTTTAATCTATCGTTATATTATACCATTTATCAATAGAGTGTTGAATCGTTCTAGTGATTATATTTATTATTATCCAGATTCTACAAGATATATTGGAGAAAATCCTCCGACAGATGATAAAACAATTCATGAATTTCCTAGTTATTCTTTTGTTGTTGGAGATTTACATGCTCATTTGTCAGATATAATATATGTCGTTTTTACGATTGGTTTATTGCTGGCTTATATTTTCCAATATACCAAAGATAAAGTTAAAAAACATTTTGAATTAAGTGATGCATTCAATGGTTATGTTATTGTTTTTGGCTTTTTAATTGGTATTATGAAAATGACCAATTATTGGGATTTTCCAATATATATGGTCGTAGCATTAATAACTTTTATTTTGGTGGGAATGCGTCGTTACGAAAAGGCTAAAGATGTTATATTGTCGGTAGCAATGCAGTTGCTTGTTATTCTTACTATTGCCATATTTATTAGTTTACCTAGTACGTTAGCATTTACAATGATATCGACGAAGATTAAATTCGTGCCGTCTTGTACGCCATTTTATCAGTTAATGGTATTATGGGGTATACCACTAGCATTAGTAATAATATATTTTGCCTTCAATATTATTGAGCATATTAATGATTCTAAGAAATCAAAGAAAAAGAATAATAAGGATGCTAAATGGTATAAAAAGACTTGGATAGCTATATATAATTATTTTTGTAAATTATCAACGACTGATTTATTTATAATAATATTGTCGATTTCGGCAATAGGATTAATAATTGCTCCAGAAATAATTTATGTTGTCGATATCTATGATCAAGCACCACGTGCTAATACAATGTTTAAATTTACTTATAATAGTTATATAATGTTTAGTTTTTGCTTTGGTTATATGATTTTAAAACTATTTATTAAAAAGAAAAGAGTGTGTGAAGTAATTAGCTGTATCTTTATGGTGATATTTATATCGACATGTCTATACTTATATGAACCAGTAAGAGATACGTTTAGTAATATTTTTGATATATCGGAATATCAAGGTATCGATGCTACTAAATTCTTAAATAGTTATAAGATAGGTAATTATTTAGAATATGCTACTTATGGTGATGACATCAATTATGATGTGACGATGGCAGATGCAGAGGCAATGATTAATTACTTAAGAGCAAATAGTAATCCTAATGATGTTATAATTGAATACTATGGCGATGATTTCTCATTTGATAATCACGTTTCAGCATTTACGGGGTTACCATCTGTACTTGGTTGGACAGCCCATGAGTGGCTATGGAGAAGTGAAAAATCATCAATCGATTTCCCAGATATTTTACAAGAAAGAATTGATGATATTAATTATTTCTATACATCAGATGATCTTGAATATAAAAAATATTTAATTCAGAAATATAATATAAAATATATAATAGTAGGATATATGGAAAGAATGCATATATCAAGTTCTGATTTGGTAATACCGAATGAAGAAACGTTATTAGCATTAGGAGATGTTGTTTTTGAAACAAATATTAATGAATTAGAATATCCATCATATATTATTAAAGTTAAGTAGGAAGAGGTTTCAATGAGTGTTAAAAAAAAGAAAATAGCAATAATCGGTGCTGGATATACCGGTATGATTTTAGCTAAAGAATTAAGTAAAAAATATACAGTTGATTTGATTGAGGCAAAGAATGATATCGGTGGTATGACAGCGACATTTAATGCCTATGGTACTAATCTAGAATATTTTTATCGTCATATATTTAAATCTGATAAATACGCTATTGATTTAATAAAAGAATTAAATTTAGATGATGAAATGGAATGGAATGAAACAAGAATGGGTTATTATGTTAAAGACCGTGGTTCATATGATTTCGGGACACCTATTTCTTTATTAAAATTCAAGCCATTAGATCTATGGAGTAAGTTTAGATTTGGTATGGGTTTCATTAAAATAAAATTAATCCGTAATTATCATAAATTAGAGGACGTTACGGCTGATGCTTGGCTAAGTAAGAATTTAAATAAAAAGAGTTATGAATGTATTTTTAAGCCATTACTAATATCTAAATTTGGAGAAGCATACAAAGATATATCAATGGTTTGGTTGTGGAATAAATTAGTAGCTAGAAATTCTTCTTCCAAAAAGAATGGTGAAGCTCTTGGTTATTTAAAGGGTAGCTATCAGAAACTAACAGATAAATTAAAACAATTATTAAAAGATAATGGAGTTAATATCATTTTAGGTACTAAGATAACAAGAATATATAAAACAAAAAATAGTAAGTATAAATTAGATGGCTTAACTACTAATTATGATAAAGTAGTAATGACTGTTCCATTACCTTGCGTAAAAGAATTAGTTAATGGCTTAAATATTAATAAAAAATATATTAATAAATTATCATCAATTGATTATACGGCAGCGAAAGTTTTAGTAATGTTCTTAAAAAAATCATTTATGCCATATTACTGGCTAAATATTGGCGATAGTGGCATTCCTTTTGGAGGATTAATCGAACATACTAACATGCAAGATAAAAAACTATATGGTAATAATTATGTTTTATATGTTTCAAATTATATGTATAAAAATAATCCTTTATACAAAATGAATAAAGAAAAACTCTTTAATGAATATTTACCATATTTGAAAAAGGTAAATCCGCAGTTTGATAAAAATTGGATCAAACGCTTAGAAGTTTATAACGAAGATTATGCACAACAAATTGTTAAAACTAATTATTTTAAAAATATTCCCGAATTAAAAATTCCAAGTGAGGAATTATATGTTGCTTCAATGGCTCAAATATATCCGCAAGATAGGGGGATGAATAATGCCATTGGCTTGGGATTAAAGGTGGCAAATTTAATTATTAGTAAAGATAAAAATTAAAAAAGTGATATAATTAAATTGGTGATAGAATGAAAGAGAAAAAAATTAATATTGAGTTTATGCGAATAATTGCGATTCTTTCAACAATAGTTATTCATGTTTCTAATATCTATATACGTAGTTTTGGAAATATTAGTAATGGTAATTTTCTAATATCTACAATATATAATGCTTGTGCTAGAATATGCGTGCCAGTCTTTTTTATGATTAGTGGAGCATTGTTAATAAAAGGCGAATATAATCGAGAGAAGTATTTAAAAAGAATAAAGAAATTCATTATCATCTTAGCAGTATGGAGCATTATTTATTATATTGTCAATGTCATTAGAGAAGGAAGTAATGATATTATCAAGGCCATGGTGTATACTTTCTTTGATACGACATATACGTCAAAACACTTATGGTTTATGTATGCAATAATTGCGATGTATCTTGTTTTACCATTCATAAATAATATGTGTAAGAATTTAACCAGGGAACAAGAAAATCTATTTATGATTTTATGGATGAGTATATCAGGATTATCTGTAATCTATTTACCACTTGCGAAAGCAATCACTGGTCATAGTATCGATGTTGTTTATCCAGTACCATTAATTAATGGAGCATATTATTTAGGATACTTTATTTGCGGTCATATACTTTACGAAAGATTAAAAGATATTAAAACAACTAAGAAATATAATCTTTGGTGTATTCTAACTTTTGTTTTATCAGTTGTTATTATTGCTGGAGTAACTTATTATTCATCGATTAAACATAATCATTTAATGAATACGATGTTATGGTACCGTAGTATATTCATAATATTAGAATCGTTTGCCGTATTTATTTATATAGTTATTAATAGTGATAAATTTAAGAATCCAAATATTAATAAGATAGCTAGTTTATCTTTTGGGGTATATCTAGTTCATGCAATAATATTATTTATTATTAAAGACAATATCAATATGATTAGTTATTCACCAATAATATTTATACCAATATTTACATTTATCATATTTATGACCTCATTATTAATCTCATTTATTATGAAAAAAATTCCAATTATAAATAAAATTATATAAGAATTATGTCTATTTGATATAGTTCTTTTTTTTATCCTTCTTAATATTTATTATTAGGGAGGATATATGAACTATAATGGGCTTAATGATAGTGAAGTTATTATAAATAGAGAGAAATATGGTAGTAATACATTTAGTAAAAAGAAACAAGATACATTCTTTAAATTATTATTAGAAACATTTTCTGATCCAATCATTAAAATATTATTAATTGCTTTAGGAATTAAAACAATTTTTTTAATTAAAGATTTTGATTGGTATGAAACAATTGGAATTGTCATAGCTATTATGGTTGCATCTCTTATCTCAAGTATTTCAGAGTATGGTTCGATGCAAGCCTTTAATAAATTAACCGAGGAATCATCAAAAATAAATGCGAGAGTTAAAAGAAATGGACAAGTTAAAGAGATTCCAGTTAGTGAAATTGTCGTCGATGATATTGTTTTACTGGGTACGGGGGATAAAATTCCAGCTGATGGAATAATTGTATCCGGTAGTATTTCAGTTGATGAGTCAATGATAAATGGGGAAACTAAAGAAGTATATAAAGGACAAGATAATAGAGAAGTATATATGGGAACTGTCGTATATTCTGGCGAAGCCTTAATGTTAGTAAGATGTGTCGGGGATAATACTTTTTATGGTAAGATGGCAATGGAACTGCAAGATGATAATAATGAATCACCACTAAAAATTAGATTATCAAAGTTAGCAAATGATATTAGCAAAGTAGGTTATATATGTTCTATTTTGGTAGCATTATCATACTTATTCTATATGATAGTTATCAATAATAATTTTGATACTAATTTGATTATGGAAACGTTAAGTAATGGTAGACTATTATTTGGCTATATTTTAAATGCTCTTACATTATGTGTTAGTATTATTGTCGTCGCAGTACCGGAAGGACTCCCGATGATGATTACTTTAGTATTATCATCTAATATGAAAAGAATGCTTAAAAATAATGTTTTAGTGAGAAAACTAGTGGGGATTGAAACAGCAGGGAACATCAATATTTTATTTACTGATAAAACAGGCACTTTAACCAAAGGAAAAATGGAAGTAATTGGCTTTTTAGATAGTGAAGGGAAAAAGATAGATTATTCATTTATGAATAAAAAGATAAAAGAAATGTTTAATATGAGTATGTTTATCAATAATGAAAGTGTTTATGATAAGGAAAATAATAAAATAGTCGGTGGTAATATTACCGATCGGGCATTATTTGATTATGTTAAAGGATACAACACGGATTATGAATTAATAAAAAGAGAATCATTTTCATCTAAAAATAAATATATGTGGACAAAGATAAAATACCATAATAAGACCATTAATTTAGTTAAGGGGGCATATGAAATTATTATTAAAATGTGTAATAGTTATTATGATAAAGATGGCGATAAACATGTTTTAGATAAAACAATGCTTAAAGATATATTACTAAGTAAAAATAGATTAATTGCCTTAGCTATTAATGAAGGTCGTGAAACAATCAATAGTATGACATTACTTGGTTTTGTTGTTTTAAAGGATGAAATTAGAGAAAATGTTAAAGAAGGAGTAAATTTAGTTAAAAAAGCCGGGATTCAAACGGTAATGATTACGGGTGATAATAAAGAAACAGCCGTAGAAATAGCTAAAGAGATAGGAATTGTTGATGATAGTGATGATTTAATTATTACTCATGAACGATTAGAGATAATGAATGATGAAGAAATAAGTAAAATATTACCTAAGATAAAAGTAATAGCTAGAGCGATGCCTCAAGATAAAAGTAGATTAGTAAAAATTGCCCAAAATTTAGATTTAGTAGTGGGAATGACCGGTGATGGCGTAAATGATGCTTTAGCTTTAAAAAGAGCTGATGTGGGCTTTGCAATGGGGAGTGGTACAGAAGTTGCTAAAGAAGCGGCAGATATCGTTATTTTAGATGATAATTTTTATTCCATAATGAATGCTATTTTATATGGTAGAACTATTTTTAAAAGTATTCGCAAATTTATTATTTGTCAATTAACAATTAATTTTTGCAGTTTATGTGTTTCAATTATTGGACCATTTATTGGCGTGCCAGTTCCAATTACCGTTATTCAAATGCTATGGATTAATATGATTATGGATACTTTATCTGGCTTTGCTTTTTCATATGAACCAGC
>ONWZ01000060.1 GCA_900321645.1 uncultured Eubacteriales bacterium
TATGATGATAAGGCTACTTGTGAGTCACAAACGGGTAAGGTGTGTTCTCAAGGCAGCGGATCTTATGTAACATGCTATTATCCTGGAACAGCAACACCAACAAAAACACCAACAAAAACACCAACAAAGACTAAAATAAAGACACCAACTACAGCATTCTCATGTACTGGTTTAAGTCAATCACAATGTAATACTGGTCAAGCAGCATCTGTATGTTCATTTTGTCAAGGTTCTTGTAAGCCTAAGGCAAATTGCGCAGCTACATCAACGAAGACACCAACCAAGACATCAACGAAGACACCAACGAAGACAAAAACAAAAACACCAACAAAGACAAAAACAAATACACCGACGAAGACAAAAACAAATACACCTAAGCCAACAACAACGAAGAAACCAAATACAACAACGAAGAAACCAAATCCAACAAAACCACCAATTAACGGATGCTTTACGAAGGGTACATATGTTATGACTGCTTTAGGTTATCGTAATATTGAAAATTTACGTGTTGGCGATTATGTCTTATCATATAACGAAAAAACACAGTTGAATGAATATAGACCAATATTAAAATTATTTGTTCATAAAAACATTTCTGAAATTCTATATGAAGTATTGATTGATGGTGAAATAATTGAAGTTACACACACTCATAGGTTTTATGTTAAAACAGATACTGGATATACTTGGTTAGCAGTCAAAGAATTGAAAGTTGGTGATTATGTTAGATATGCTGATGGTACTGAGCATAAAATCGTAGCAATGAAGCATTATAATATAATTGATACAGTATACAATATTGAAGTTAAAAATAATCACAACTATTATGTTGGTAAAAATCAAATATTAGTTCATAATGCAAAAGCAAGAACCTAAATAAATTATAAAAATCCTATTCAAATAGGATTTTTTCATTTACGGTGAATATTTTGATTGCTAATTATTATAGAGGGATGATATAGATTTGTCAATATATTTTTTAGAAAAAAACAGTTAAATTTTTACTTAAAAAATGGCGTGTAAAAAATGTGTCAAATCTATTGATATATATGAAATATTGATTAAAATAAAAAGTCATGAAGAGGAAGTGATAGCAATTATTTTTGATTTTAATTATTAATAATTGCTATTATTTTTTTGTATAGAGGTAGGTGAAAATCATGGTTGAAACTAATTTACCAGTAATATTCTTACGCGATGTTGTATTACTTCCATATAATGAATTAAGAATTGAATTATCAACGCCACTTGAGAAAAGTATTCTTAGAATTAGTGAACATAATCATGATAATCATCTATTGTTTATTAATTTAGATGATTCTTTAGAGGAAAAACCAAGTATTAGGAAATTACCTAAGATTGGTATTTTAGGTAGGATTAAAACAAAGTTAGAACTTCCAAATGGGGTCGTTAGATTGGTAGTTACTGGTCTAGACCGAGTTGAAGTTTTAAACTATGTTACAAATGATGATGATAGTTATGAAGCGTTTGTTATTCCAACGAAAGAATATGACTACGATGAGCTTGAAGCAATTGCTTTAAAAAGAATCTTATTAAAAGATTTAAATGATTATATTGATATATCAGCTAGTATTTCTAATAATGTTTTAGGAAGAATTGGCGGTGTTAATAGTTTATCAAGGCTATCAGATATTGTCGTTTTTGAATTACCATTTGAATATAATACCAAAGTTAAATATATTGAAATTAGTAATCCGATATCAAGAATAAAGAATGTTATTCGTGATTTAAATCGTGAAATGGAAACGGTTAAGTTAGAGAATAGAATCGATGATGATTTAAAAGAGAGACTTGATGAGGAACAAAAGAATTATATTCTTAAAGAAAAAATTAAATTAATTAAAGAAGAAATTAACGAAGTTGATATTAAAGATAATGATATCGTTAAACTAAATAGTAAGATTAACGAAGGAGATTATCCTGAGTATATTAAAAAACGTTTAGATGAAGAATTAAATCGTTATGAACTTACTAGTCCGGTATCTCCAGAAATGAGTATTATTCGTAATTATATTGATTGGTTAGCTAGTTTGCCATGGAATAAGAGTACGAAGGATAATAAAGACATTCAAGATATTAGAGAAAAATTAGATGGAACCCATTTTGGTTTAGAATCAGTTAAAAATCGGATTGTCGAATATATTGCGGTAACTAAGATTAAGAAAAAGAATAAGAGCCCTATTTTATGTTTGATTGGTCCACCAGGTGTTGGTAAAACAACAATGGCTAAATCAATTGCGGATGCTTTAAATAAAAAATTTGTAAAGATTAGCGTTGGGGGAGTCCATGACGAAGGAGAAATTGTCGGTCATCGTAGGACGTATATTGGGGCTTGCCCGGGAAGAATAATTCAAGGATTAAAAAGAGTAGGAGTTAATAATCCGGTCTTCTTAATCGATGAAATAGATAAATTAACGAAAGATTATAAGGGAGATCCCGCTTCAGCTTTGCTAGATGTTTTAGACAAGGAACAGAATAGTAGTTTTATCGATAATTATATTGAAGAAGAAGTCGATTTATCAAATGTATTATTTATCCTTACGGGTAATGATGAAGACAAGATACCCGATGCTTTAAAAGATCGATTAGAAATTATTAACTTATCTAGTTATACAATGCATGAAAAAGAAGATATTGCTTTAAACTACATCATTCCTAAATTAAGCAATCATTATGATATTAATTTAAAATTAACATCAAATGATATTAAAGAAATAATTATTCATTATACACGTGAATCTGGGGTAAGGCAATTAGAAAGATGCATCGATACTATTTTTAGAAAAATATTAATTGATGGTAAAACTAAGAAAGATGCCAAAATAACTGATTATTTAGGTAATTATAAATATCGTACGATTTTAAATGAAAAAGATAGTTATGTAGGAGTAATTAATGCTCTTGGTTATACACCATATGGAGGATGTATTCAGAAAGTATCAGTATTAAGTTATCCTGGTAATGGTGAAATTCATTTAACGGGGATGCTTGGAGATATTTTAAAAGAAAGTACTGAAGTTGCAGTAAGTTTCATCAAGGCAAATAGCATTTTGATGGAAATAGATCCCAATGTGTTTAAAAATAATGATTTTCATATTCATTTTGAAGGAGCATCCGTCCAAAAAGATGGTCCTTCAGCCGGTTTAGCTATCATGACAAGTTTAATTAGTTTACTTAAGAAAAAGGAGATTGAAACAACTGTCAGTATGACTGGTGAAATAACACTTCGTGGTAAAGTATTACCAGTGGGAGGAGTTAAAGAAAAAGTGTTGGCTGCGATTAATAATAATGTAAAATCAATATATGTGCCAATCGATAATAAAGAAGATGTTAGAGAAATACCTAGTGAATTATTAAAAGGTATTAAGATTAAATATATTAATAACTATTTAGAATTATATAATGATATATTTTAATACATAAAAAAGGAGATAAAATCTTCTTTTTTTGCTTGTAAAAATTTGCAATTTATGATATATTTATAGAGAGAGTAGGAAAGTATATGAAAAAAAGAATAATATATATGGTTTTATTGTTGGCATTTCCTTTGGTTGTATATGCTGATAGTGTAAGTTTGGAATGCCCTGACGAAGTAGAACCAAATAGTGAATTTGATTGTGAGATAATTGGAAATAGTGATAATAAAATTACGGATGTTGATTTACTGGTTACAACTTCTGGTAATATAACGTTTTTATCATTTAGAGCAGCCTCAAAGTGGCAAGGCGATGGTGCCAATGGTAAAATAACATTATATTCTGATAGTAATTTTACCGGTGAATTTAAGATTGGAACATTAAAATTAAAAGCTTTGGAAGATGAAACAAATACTGTTACGATAGAACAAGGATCATTCTTTGAAAATCGTAAGCAAATAACTTTAAATCCGGTATCAGAAATCGTTAGAGTAAAAAAAGAAGAAGTTGTTACGAGCGATACAAATCCAAAGGATACTACTAATGATAATAAAACAAATAATCAAAATACAGATAATAAGAATGATGATGATAATCAAACAGTTGATGTTAGTAGTAATAATTTAATTGATATTGTAATTGAAAATTATGCAATCGAGTTTGATACAACGGTAAATGAATATAATTTAACAATTGGCGATGAAGATAGTTTGGTAATCAATCCTATTTTGGAAGATAATAGATCAACAGTTGAAGTTCTCGGAAATGAAAATTTAAAAGATGGCAGTGTCATATCAGTTGTGGTAACCGATACTGATGGGGGAACAAACACATATACCATAAGTATAAAAAAGGAAGCACATAAGGGAAAAAATAAATATAGTTTAATATTTGCAATAATAATTGGCGTTTTAGTTATCATAAATGTTGTAAGAATTGTTGCAAATAGTAGTAAAAAAAAGGAAAATGGTGAAAGTTAATATGAAGAAAGCATTTCAATTTGTAAAAAAGAACTATATCATATGCATATGTGTTGTGGCAGTATTACTATTGGTATTCGTTTTTCCAGCATTGGAAAAGAAAGGAACATTTAGCTTAAATGAAACTCAATATGTAACATTAGATTGTGCAGATGTAGTTTCATTAGGTGGTAATGTTAGATGTGATATAAATTTAAATGTTCCTAATAAAACGGTTTTAGCGGTAAATGCTAATTATGTTTTACCGGAAGGAATGGAATATCAAGCAATTGTCGTTAATGATCAAGCCTTCGAATTGTATAGTGTAGACGAAGATGAGAATGAAAGTACAGAAGGCTTTGCTGTTATCAATCTTGATGGTGTTGAGGGCGAAACAGCGATTGGATATATAACTCTTAAATTGATGGAAGATGCTCCGCAAGCAGAAACATATACAATTGGATTAGATAATGTTGAAATTACAACTGATGAAATCAATCCTGATGATAATAGTTATGTAATGTATGATTCAGATGATGTTAGTACAACTGTAAGATTAGCAAATAATAATGCCGCATTATTATCCGTTACAGTGGGCGATACAACAAGATTGTTTGAAGGAGATACAGTTAATGCTGATTTTGCGGTTGATGCAACAATCGAAACAGTTAATATTTTAGCTGTATTAGCCGATGAAAATGCGGAAATAACTGGAATAGCTTTGAATGAAGAATTGTCATTACATTATGGTACAAATCAATACACAATCGTTGTTGTAGCTGAAGATAAAACAACTACTAAAACTTATACGGTAAGTATTTATCGTGAGTATGAATTTAGTAGTAATGTTTATGAGTATTCAGCTACCGATAATACTATTTATACTAAAAATGATTATACAGATTTAGCAATTCTTAGTAATATTGATATGTTAAGTGAAGGATTACATTATCAAATTAGCAATGGATACTTATCCGTATTATATGGTTATGAAGCATTATGTGCGATTAAAATTATTAATTTTGATAGTTATTATTCAATTGTTAATGATAAATTGTATATAGAACCTAATCCTAATCTTACACAAAATAGTTTACTTGAAACTTTCCGTAGCGATACATTAACATTTAAATTATTTGATACTGAAGATAATGAAATTGAAGATGCTGATGCAACAATCAATGCTGGCTATGTCTTAAAGGTATATTATGAAGATACGGCAATCGATCAATTTACGATTGTAAGTGAGTTTTTAAACTTTGGTGGTTTAATTGTCGATATTGATGATGGTATAATTAAACGAATACCTTTGGGAACAACCTATGAAGATATTCTTGAAATAATAGCAACTAGCGGTACAATTACTTTTGAATCAAATGATGATGAGGAAATTACAAGTAGCGATGTTGTTAAGACTGGTGATACAATAGCAATTACGCTTAGTGATGGAACACACAGATACAGGTTATCAGTACTTGGCGATATTGTCGGTAATGGATCGGTCGGTATTAATGATGTTGGTCAGTTATATCGATACTTTAGAAATCGTATAACGTTAGAGGAGTATGAAATAGCAGCTGGTGATATTTTCAATGATGGCTCAATTGCTATCAATGATGTTGGCCAGTTATATCGTTACTTTAGAAATAGAATTGATTCATTGGAAGGAGATGATTAATATGAAAGAAGTAAAACATTTAATAATTGCATTGTTAATGTTAATCATCTCTCCGATGATGGTTAATGCTGATACAGCTAGTGTAACAATTAGTTGTAACCAAACGACTGTTAAAGCAGGAGATACATTTACTTGTACTTTAAAAGGTAATTCGGATGCTCAGATTACAGATGTAGATATTAAGGTATCGTTGGGATCTTACTTGACATATGGTACATTTACAGAGGATAGTACGATTTGGAAACAAGGCGATGGTGAAGAGGCACACATTACTCTTTCTGCTGCCGATGCAACAACTGGCACATTTAATATTGGTTCATTTACGGTAACTGTAAGTAATGGTGCAATAGATGGAACGACATCTGTCGGCGTGACAAATGTTCAATTTTATAAAGGTAAAACTAAGATTACTGGCAGTGATAACAGTATACCAATTACAATTTCTAATTCCCAAGCAACTGAGAAAAAACTAAAAAGTTTGGTGGCTAATCCTGGCATTTTATCACCAAGTTTTTCACCGGATGAAGTTGGTTATACATTAATCTTAAATGGTGATGTTTCTACTTTCTCTTTAACCGCGACGGCACAAAATGTAGAAAATGTTTCATTTGTTAATCCTGATGATGGAAAAACATTGAATCCAAGTAGTATTTCATTCTATACAGCTAGTGGAAAAGCAGAAATGATGGTTCTAATTTGTCTTGATCGTACATCTTGTACAGAAAGTGAACATGATTATTATGTTATGGTTTCAAAAGTGACAGATACCGATGAACATTCTGGTGAATTATCTAAATTAAAAGTTGGTGATCAAGAAAAATCGTTAACCCCAGGATTATACGAATATACCGTTGAGTTAACCGATACATCATCATATCAAGTTGAAACTGATTTGCTTGATAGAGCAAGTTATACAATAACTTATCAAGGCCTATTCGATAACAATAATGGCGTTGGTCGTGGAGAAGGACAATTTTTAATTAATATTTTACCTAAAGATAATAGTTCTGGTCTTCCTTCTAGGCAATATAAAGTAACAGTTGTTAAAGCGGGTGGTAGTACTACGGTAACGCCAACCAAAGCGCCAACAACTACCAAACCAATAGGTACAAATCCTCCAACTGGTGGCATTAGTTCAGTTATTATGGGAATTGTTTTAATTGCTGCTTTTGGAGTAAGCATTTACTATTATCGTAAGAATGCTGATTATTTTACAAAGTAATTTAAAAGAACATTTTTATGTTCTTTTTTTCATACTATTTATTGGTGATATAATGCTATTAATTAAGAGTTTTATGATTGGCATTGGTAAAATTATACCTGGTGTTTCAGGGGCTATATTAGCTATTAATTTTGGTATTTATGAAAGATTATTGAATGCTTTGACTTGTTTTTTTAACGATTGGAGAAATAATTTTAAGTTTCTTCTTGTGGTTATACTTGGTGGAGTATTAGGAATTGTTATTGGAAGTAAGGTATTACTTGTTTTATTTAATAATTATCAATTTTTAACTTTGATGTTTTTTAATGGATTAATAATTGGCGGTAGTTATATTTTTGCTAAAGGGATTAGATATCAAAAAAAAGACATATTATTAGTATTAATTATAACACTAATAACAATTGCTTCATTTATACCGTTTAAAAGTATGAATATTGATAATAATATAATGTTTTTATTAGGGGGCTTTATCGAAGTATTTGCATCAATTGTACCAGGTATCAGTGCTACTTCTTTACTGATGCTTATAGGAATATATGATCACGTATTATTACTGATTAGTAATATCGATAATCTAAGTTATGTAATAAGCAATTTCAATATATATCTATATTTTGGAATTGGAATGTTTTTGTCTTTTATAATTAATCTTTATTTAGTTAAATTTTGTCTAAATAAATATCCCCATGAAAGCCATTTAGTTGTCTTAGGATTATCAATTGCCAGTATTCTATATTTACTAATCAATACTTTTAAATTATCTTTTAATGGCACATCTTTAATACTAGGGATAGTATTATTTATTTGGGGAATTATTATCAATAAATATTTAGTGTAAAATAGTTGTTAAATTAATGAATTAATTTATTATTTATGATATAGTTATATTAGGTGATAGTAATGAATAAGACTCGTGGTAAAATAATCGTTATTGAAGGAACAGATTGTTCTGGCAAAGAGACTCAGACAAGATTATTAGTTCAGAAATTAGAAGCTTTAGGAAAAAAAGTACAAAGAATATCTTTTCCAATGTATGATACCCCAACGGGTAAAATAATTGGTGCTTGTTTACTAGGTAAACCAGATATGTGTCATGAATTTTTAAATGAAGAACATGGCTTCTTTCCAGAGGGCGGAGGAAATGTCGATTCTTTGGCGGCCATCGATTTATATGCCGCTGACAGGAGATATAATCTTCCTAGAATAAATAAATTATTAGATGAAGGATATATCGTGATTATTGACAGATATGTAGCTTCCAATATGGCTCATCGTGGAGGATTATTAGAGAAAAGAGCCGATCGATTGAAAATTTATAAAAAGATTGAAATGCTCGAATATGATATTAATGAATTACCACGCCCGGATAAAACAGTTCTATTATATCTACCATATGAATATGCATGTATTTTAAAGAAAAATAGAAAAGAAGTTGCTGATGAAACAGAAAAGAACGAAAAATATCTAAAAATGGGTGAAAAAGCTTATCTGGAATTATCAGCTTTGTATGATTATGATTTAATTGATTGCGTTAAAGATAAACAAATTCGTTCAATCGAAGAAATTAATGAAGAACTATTTAAAAAA
>ONWZ01000066.1 GCA_900321645.1 uncultured Eubacteriales bacterium
AATTCTTAATCATCATATCAAGTTTTTCTTTAACTTTATATTCATATCCACTTACTGTATTAACTACATACCATTCTTTTTTCATTATTTAGCCAAACTCCTTACCAATAAAGCAATCCAGTCAATTGCATAAAAGTATAAACCAAAAAATACGACAAATCCAACGGCTGCAACAGAATATTTAACTAATTCTTTACCACTTGTCCATTTAATTCTTTTCGTTTCTTTTCCTACACCTTTAAAGTATTTACCAATTGCCTTAAACACATTTACTCTTTCTTTTTTTTCTTTTTTTACTGGTTTCTTAACTACATTACTTTTTTCATTCTTTTTAGTTTCTTTTTTAGTTTCTACAGTTTTTTCTTTTGTCTTTTCAACTTTTTTCATTTTAACCTCCACATTAATTCAAAATAAAAACACCTTCGTGCTGACTAAAATATAGCATATTCTTATATATTTGTCAACAAATTAGTGCTTTTTTCTTAATTTTCTTACCAATATATCCTTATGTTTTTCTTTTAATCCGCCCATAAAGAAATCTGTTCTAACTAGATGTTTAAGTAGTTCTTCATCGTAATCATCAAATACACTATCATCTAAAATAACATATTCTGATACCTCGTGTTCTAATAAATAATGTTTAATACCTGTACCACGATCATATATCTCGTCGTTAGTAATTCCGATAATTGGTAAGCCTAATTCAATAAGTTTAGTTTCAATATATTGATAATGTTTTTTCTTTTTAATCGAAGAAGTAATAATAATCTTAGTGCCAGTAATATCAGTAACTTCCTTTAGAATAGTTACTTTCTTCAAATCAATATTCATCATTTCTAATAAAACATTCAGTTCTATATTATCAGAATTATATTTTCTATCACGATACATTTGCTTAACTTCTTCATGATTACTTTTAAAATACTCACTATCGTTAAGTACTCCATCAATATCTAAAAAGATTATTTTCATACTACCACCAGCAAATAGTATTATATCTAATAAACAAAAAGAAAACAAGAATTAATTCTTGTTCTTACTACATAACCTTTTCGCTTGATGATGGTCTAACATTAATTGCTTGAAGACCTTTGGGTGTTTCAATCAAATCAAATTCAACTCTTTGTCCTTCAGCTAAAGTCTTATAACCATCTTGTTTAATCGCTGAATAATGCACAAAAATATCCTCATTTTCGGCATATTCGATAAAGCCATAACCCTTTTCGTTGTTAAACCACTTTACGTTTCCAAACATCTTTGCACCTCACAATCTAGTAATCACTTACAAATTAATTATAATTCTTGATAATTCACTCTGCAATGAAATTTAAACCACAAATTTCGACAATAAATACGTCTATTTATTTTTATCGGAGCAAATTACCAAACGTATTTTATCATAAAATTTTTATCTTTTTTCATATCAACCCTAAATAAGTCTTTTCATACCTTATTTAAATATATAAAAAGAGCATTACTGCTCTAATTAATTTTAATATTCATTATTTCTAATAATCTATCTAAATCGGCATTATTAGTAAAACTAATTTCAATTTTTTTATTACCAATTTTTACTTTAGTTCCTAATTGTTCACTCATTTCTCTTTCAAGATAATGATATTCATTAGGTTCAGTTGCTCTTGTAATTGGATTCTTACGTTTTAATTCTTCTTTTTTACTTAATTCTTCAATATCTCTTACAGATAAGTTTTCATTGACGATTTTTTTCGCATATTCTTTAATTTTTTCGCTATCATCTAATTTACTAAGTTCTCTCGCATGTCCCATTGATAATTTACCATCTAAAACCATATTTTGAACTGATGTTGGTAAATTTAATAAACCTAAGATGTTAGTAACACTACTCCTACTTTTACCTAATTTATTAGCTAACTCATCTTGTGTAATGTGCAAGCTATCTATTATTCCTTTATATGCCCACGCAAGTTCAATTGCCGTTAAATTTTCTCTCTGTAGGTTTTCAAGTAATGCAATTTCACGCATTAATTCATCAGAAAAATCTTTAATAATAGCTGGAATTTTCTCTAAGCCAGCTTTTTTAGCGGCTCTTACTCTTCTTTCGCCAGCCACCAAATCATAACCTTTAATACTTTTCTTAACAATAATAGGTTGAAATACTCCATAATTTTTAATTGATTCCGCTAATTCATTTAATGCTTCATCATTGAAAGTTTTTCTTGGTTGATAAGGATTACTTCTAATATCTGATAATGGTATTTCTTTAATATCTGATTCATCAGCTGACTCTAAAATATTTGATTCAAATGAATTAAAATCTAATACTTCACTATCAAATAATTGCTCTAACCCCCTACCCAATGCTTTCTTCTTTTGGTCCATTTCTATCTAT
>ONWZ01000082.1 GCA_900321645.1 uncultured Eubacteriales bacterium
ATAGTTTGTCAATACCTTTGTGCTATATTTTTGACCGTGTAAAATTTAGACTATATTATCCTTTCTACTAGTATTCTCAAATATTTAACTAGTTATTTAATTGTATTTTCATTTTAGCAGCTTCACTTCTTATTAAATCAACATCAATATGACATTTCTCAATTATCTTACTAGTTGGTATTAATTTAGGCCTAGTTTTAAAATAAAACTCGTTATTTTTATCCATCTCATCAGTTATTTCTTTTCTCAGATTATTCGCTGCAGTTAGACCAACAGGAATAAGTATCATTATTCCTGTAGTATCTATCCATGGCCTATTAATAACTTCTTCCATTTCAATATAATTAGAAACATTTCGTTTTTTCATTTTCATAACCACTATCCCCATATTTATTTATTATAAAGTAATAATTTCAAAAGCCAAACAAAAATGTCAAAAAATGATAGTGATTTTACAAAATTAAAAATATGTGCTAGTATGATTCTAGGAAATGTTGTTTATTTATTTTTTTGACTGGGTGTTTTAAATAGACTACTTAAGCGTCCCATTAAGAAAAAATGCTAACCAAATGGTTAGCTTTTTTTAAATCTATACTACAAAAACTAAAATATAATAAATTGCGAAACATAGTAGCATCAAAAATCCTTCAAGTCTCGTTATCGTTCTTTTCGTTTCAGAAAATACAAATATTAGAAATGAAGAACCGATTAAGGTAATTAAATCAATATAGTTAAAACTATTTGGTGTGATTGTTCCATATAATGCAACCGGTATACCTAGTACCACACAGGCATTGAATATATTACTACCAATTATGTTTCCAAGTAACAAATCTTGTTCCCCTTTATGTGAAGATACAATCGTGGTTACCAATTCTGGTAAAGATGTACCAAAAGCAATAATTGTAAGAGCAATAATCCTTTCACTTACATTAACCTTTACAGCGATATCAACGGCATTATTTACAACCATATTACTACCAAGAATTATTCCTACTAAACCGACAACTACTAGCAATAATGATTTACCCAGTTTAAACTGTGGCTTTTCCTCTTTATTATCTGCTTTTTTCTGCTTAACTAAAGTTATTAGATAATATATAAAAATTGTAAAAAATAACAAAATAACAATTGCGTCAGATCTAGTTATTTGATTAACTAATCCATCAGCCAATTTAATATCAAGAAATAATACAACTAATAATGTTGATATAAGCATGCATAATGGCAATTCTTTTTTAACTGTATTATCAGTTATTTTTATTGGATGAATTACAGCGGCTACGCCTAATATAAGTAATATGTTTAAGATATTACTACCAATTACGTTTCCTAAAAGCATATCAGTGCTACCTTTAGCTAATGATTGCATTGAAACAGCAAATTCTGGAGCACTTGTACCAAAAGCAATGATTGTTAAACCAATTAACATTTTTGAAACTTTAAAGTTTTGAGCAGTTGAACTGGCCCCATCAACAAAAAAGTCTGCCCCTTTAATTAATAAAACAAAGCCTACGATTAATAGTAAAATATCTAATATCATTTTATCACTCCTATTTTATTATAACATAATTTGAAAATAAAAAAACTAGCAATGCTAGTTTTTAAAATTTTTTAAATGTTCGACAATTTCAATTAAATTCATACCGTGTGATCCTTTAACAAGAATGGTATCACCAATATCGATTATCTTATCAATATCTTTTAGCATTTCTTGATTATTTTTATAATAATAGCTTTCAATACCATGATCATAGGATACACTATAGGTATAATAGGCATTTTCTCCGACCGTAATTAAGACATCGATCTTATTATTAATAACGAGTTTTCCAACTTCTTCATGAATATCTTTGGCATAGTTATCCAGTTCTAATATATCACCGAAAATAAATACTTTTCTTCCGTTAACTTTACCTAACATCTCTAACGCATTATTAACTGAATCTAAACTAGCATTATATGTATCATCAATAATCTGGTAGTCTTTATGTTCAATTAACTCTAATCTATGTGGTGTTAATTTAAATGATTCTAAGGCATTGATTATTTTATCATTTGGAATATTTAGTTTCTTTCCAACCGCATAGGCAAATAAAGCATTATAGATAAAAGCGTTACTTCCAACTGGTAAAGAGATATAATCATCATCGATATAGAAGTTTGAAGAAAAGACATTATCCTCAATATCATGAGCCATATAATCACTATCATGATCGATTCCAATCGTAATTAATTTATCATATTTAACTGTTCTTAACATATCATTATCATTATTGATAATTAATGAACCATTAAGTCCATCGGTTATCTCCATTTTCGCTTTCAAAATATTTTCTCTACTTCCCAAATTACCAATATGAGCTGTTCCAATATTTGTAATCAGTGCTAATGTTGGTTTCGCAATATTAGATAGCGTATGAATTTCCCCTAAATGATTCATTCCCATTTCAACGATTAAGGCTTCATGATCTTTAAGACTTAAAATTGTTAAAGGTAGTCCAATATGATTATTCATATTACCCTTTGTACAAAGCGTTTTATAATGGGCACTTACTACAGCATTAACCATATCTTTAACTGAAGTTTTACCAACACTACCAGTAACCGCAATTACTGGAATATTGTATAAACTTCTTTTATATTTAGCTAATTCCTGAATTGCTTTGATTGAATCGTCTACTAAAATAATGGTTGCTTTACTATTCTTTTCA
>ONWZ01000071.1 GCA_900321645.1 uncultured Eubacteriales bacterium
AGTAAAAATTAAAAAATCTTTCTTGTTCATATTATCGCCTCCCTTCATAAGAAGTTTGGCTCCACCCAACTTATTAAATGTTCCAATATAATTATATCAAACTTTGTTCTATATTCAATAAAAAAATCTTGCAATTAAATATAATTTAAGTTATGATTATTACATAGTAGTGGAGGAAATATGGAAAATATTGAAATTTTATTTGATGAAGTAAAAATAAATGAACGTGTTAAAGTGTTGGCAAAGGAATTATACGAAAAATATGGAGAAGACGAAGTTGTCTTTATTTGTACTTTAAAAGGAGCTGTCTTCTTTGCTTGTGATTTACTAAAAAACTATAAAGGCGATGCTCGTATGGAATTTTTAAGGGTATCAAGTTATCATGGCACTGAAACAACGGGTAAGATCGAATTAAATCTATCGATATCGAAAGAAAATATTCAAGGTAAACACGTTGTAATTATCGAAGATATTGTTGATACCGGGCATACTTTAGCTTTCTTAAATGAGTATATCAGTGATATGCAACCAGCAACCTTGGAAATATGTACTTTACTAGATAAAAAAATAAAAAGAGTCGTCGATATTGATCCAACATACTCAGGTTTTGTCGTAGATGATTTATTCGTTATTGGCTACGGTTTAGATTATGATCAAAAATATCGTAATCTACCATATATTGGCGTTTTAAAGAAAACAAAAAAGATCTCTAAGTAGATCTTTTTTAAGTATTATTTTATTTTCTTGTTGATTTCGGTTGTGTTTTTCCAAATCATTACTCCCATTAGCATTGCTTCATAGCCAATTCTTATTAAGATATTGCCAAATACTATTGTCAATAAACAACTAATAAATCCAGCAAATCCTAGTGCTAAGAAAGCAAATGGTGCTAAAGTAGTAAATATAGCGGCAAAAATATAAGCAATCTTCAAGATAACTTCAATTACCATTTTGTCAAAGCGTAAGAAGCTTCTTAACCATTCAAGTTTTGGATTATTTAGCTTACCATCTTTTTTAACAAATAAGAAATAAACAAGGAAGCATCCAACTAAAGCAGCAATGAATGCAAAGACAATCCAAATAGTTACTCCAACTCCTTGTGAAGCAGCCGAATTAACTGAAGACATTAAGCCATTTTTGCCAGTATAACCATAATCGTACATACAATAATACTCCTTTCATACCTATATCATATCATAGAAATTAAAATTATTCACGTATTTTATAAAAAAAAGAATATTAATTTACAAGTATCATTATCTTTGATATAATGATATATAGTAGGAAGGATAAAAAGTATGGAAGAGCAAATATTAAAATTATTAAGAGACAAAAAAAACACTTCTTTAACAAGTATTGAAATAAATGATTTTCTAGGTTTTAAAGGAATTGGTGAATATGCTGAACTAGAAAAAGTATTAGATAAATTATGTCAAGAAGGAAAAATATACTATAGTGAAAAGAAGAAAAGATATACTCCCATTGAAAATACTAACTTTAAAACTGGTAAATTAATCGTCAATCCGAAAGGATATGGTTTTGTTATTTTAAATCCAGAGTTTAATGAAGAGGATATCTATATTAGTGGAACTAATCTTTTGGATGGTAGAAATAATGATACTGTCGTCGTTGAATTAACCGGTAAAAATAGCCGTGAAGGAAGAATTATCCGTATCTTAAAAAGAGATGATTCTATCCTAGTTGGTTTATTATATGAAGAAAAAGGTTTATACTTTGTCAAACCGGATAAAGGTGAATATAAAGATTTACCAATTCCTAAAGAATCCCTAAAAGGAGCTGTTCCGGGTCATAAAGTATTGGTTAAACCTAACAATATTGGTAAGGAATATGTTGGTGAAATCATTAAGATTATCGGCCATAAAAATGATGTTGGTGTAGATATTTTATCATTTGTATATCAATATGAATTTGATCCAACATTTTCAGATGAAGTTATTAGTGCTGTTGAAAGCATTCCTAGTGAAGTATTGGAAAGTGAATATGCTGATAGGGAAGATTTACGTAATGAAACAATCTTTACTATCGATGGTGATGATACCAAAGATATCGATGACGCGATCAGTATTAAGAAATTAAGTAATGATGTTTATGAATTAGGCGTTCATATTGCCGATGTATCACATTATGTTAAAAAAGATGAAATTATCGATAAAGATGCCTATGAAAGAGGCACTAGTGTCTATTTGGTAGATCGTGTTATTCCAATGTTACCTCATAAATTATCAAATGGTATCTGTAGTTTAAATCCGAATGTCGATAGATTAGCTTTATCATGTGTTATGAATATCAACAGCAAAGGATATGTCATTAAATATAAAATATTTAAATCAGTTATTAAAAGTAAAAAACAAATGACCTATACATGTGTTAATGATATCTTAGAAAACAACAAAGTACCAGAAGGATATGAACCATTTGTTAATGATTTAAAATTGATGAATGAATTATCAAACATCTTAAGAAAGAAAATGGTCAATCATGGTTACTTAGAATTTGATAGGCCAGAAGCTAAAATATTGGTAGATGATGCTTGTCATCCAACCGAAATTAAATTGCGTGAACAAAGAACCGGTGAAAAATTAATTGAGAACTTCATGATTGCCGCCAATGAAACAGTTGCTGGTTATATCGAAGATATGAAAGTACCAGGTATTTACCGTGTTCATGATAAACCAAATAAAGAAAAATTAGAAATCTTTTTGAAATTTTTAAATCGTAAAGGATATAATATCAAAGCTGATATCAATAAATTTAAAAATACTGATTATCAACGAATGTTAAAATTATTTAAAGGTAAACCCGAAGAAGTAATTCTTAGTACTTTTGCCATTCAAACAATGTCTAAAGCAAAGTATTCAGATGTCAATATTGGTCACTATGGTATTGCTAGTAAACGTTATGCTCATTTTACTAGTCCTATTCGTAGATATCCAGATTTAACCTTACATCGTTTAGTTAAAGAATACACTGAACACAATAATAGTAAAACCGTATCTTATTGGCAAAGTAGATTATTTGATATCAGTATTCAATCATCTAAAAAAGAACAAGATGCCATTGACTGTGAACGTGATGTTGAAAAAATGAAGAAAGCCGAATATATGGAAAGTCATATTGGTGAAATATATCATGGCGTTATCAGTGGAGTAACAGATTTTGGCTTTTTTGTCGAATTGGATAATACGGTTGAAGGCTTAGTTAGATTAGATTCATTAGGTGGCGATTATTATGTTTATAATCGTGATTTAAGTGCCATTACTGGGAAAAATTCTAAAAGAATGTACATGTATGGTGATAGTGTAACGGTTGAAGTAATTGCTGCCAATAAAGAAACGTCACAGGTTGACTTCAATTTAGTTAAAGAGGATAACTATGCAAAGAAAGAAAAGGAAATTGAAAACTAAAAGAATAACCTTATTACTTTTATTGGTTATTATAATAATAAGTATTCCATTTATTATTAAATTAAATGGAAAAAAAGAGGAACCTAAAAAGTTAGATGTAAAAGTAATAGAGCCCAAAGAAAAAGTATATCAGTTAAAACTGATTATGGTTGGGGATGCTTTAATTCATGATAGACTATATAATGAAGCTTATCATGATGGAACATATGATTTTAAACCATACTTAAAACTAATTAAAGAAAAAGTAATTAATTATGATTTAGCGTATTATAATCAAGAAACCATTTTAGGTGGAACAAGTATTGGATTGTCATCATATCCGAGCTTTAACTCTCCTCAAGAATTGGGTGATGATTTAATAGATGCCGGCTTTAACTTAGTAAGTCTAGCCACTAATCATACCTTAGATAGAGGAGAACAAGCGGTTTTATTGTCCCGTGAATATTGGGATAGGCAAGATGGTATTTATGCTTTTGGTTCATATAAATCTAATGATCAAAAAAAAGAATTAGAAAGTCAAGTTTTTGAAAAAAATCATATCAAATATGGTATACTAAATTATACCTATGGAACTAATGGAATACCTGTTCCATATGGTAAAGATTATTTAGTAAATCTATGGCCTGATTTAGTTGATAATGCAAGTTATCGGGAACAAGTAAAAAATGATATTGCTAATTTAAGAAGTCAAGTTGATGTCTTAATTGTGGCTATGCATTGGGGGATTGAATATACTCATACCCCAACTGATTTAGTTAAAAGAACAGCCCAGTTTCTAGCTGATAATAAAGTCGATATTGTCATTGGCACTCATCCCCATGTTATTGAACCAGTCGAATGGATCGATAATACATTAGTATTTTATTCTCTAGGTAACTTTATATCTGCTCAAAATAGTGAAAGTTGTACTTATTATAAATGTAATATCGGATTACTCAGCAGCTTAACCATCACAAAGACAATTGATGGTGATGAAGAATTAATCAAAATTGATAATATTGAAAATGATTTAATCTACACATATCATAATAACTATCATGATTATTTAGTTATTCCATTTTCCAATAAAATAATTAAAGATTATTTACCAAATTATGAAAGTGTATACAATGATTATGTGAAAATAATTGCCACTAATGATGAACGCATAAAAACATTACCACTTGGTAATTAAGGAGTGAAGTAGTATGCCTAAAAAAAGAAGAAGAAAAAAGAAAATAAAATTAATCCCTATAATAATTATTATATTAGTATTAGGATTAATTGCTGGTGGAATAATTTACGGACCTAAATTATTAAAACATGATGTGAAACCCGAACCAGAAAAGCCTAAAAAAGAAGAAAAGAAACCTCCAAAAGTATATAATGCTAGTTTAATAATGGTCGGTGATGCCCTAATCCATAGTAGTGTTTATAACGATGCTAATCGTTTAGCTAATTGGAATGGTTATGATTTTAAACCTCAAATGGAATTGATCAAAGAAAAAGTAACAGGTTATGATCTAGCGTATTATAATCAAGAAACAATTCTTGGGGGAACTAGTTTAGGAGTATCAGATTACCCAACTTTTAATTCACCACAAGAAGTAGGAGACGCCTTTATCGATGCTGGTTTTAACCTAGTAAGTTTAGCAACCAATCACACCGCCGATAGAGGAAAACAAGCTATTCTAAATTCTCGTGAATATTGGAATAAGCAAGATGGTGTATTGGCAGTTGGTAGTTATAGTTCAGCCGAAGAAAAGAAAGAAATTGAAACAAAAGTATTAGAAGTAAACAATATCAAATATGCGATGTTAAATTATACTTATGGCACTAATGGTATGCCGGTTGCTAATGATTATTTAGTTAATGTATGGCCAACTGATATTGATAATATCGGTAATCCTGATAATGATAGTAAATATCAAGCCTATAAAGATGTTGTCAAAAAAGATATCGAAGCTTTGCGTGATGAAGTTGACGTTTTGATTGTGGCCATGCACTGGGGCATTGAATATACCCATACCCCAACTAATTATGAAAAAGACATGGCTAAATTTTTAGCTGATAATAAAGTTGATATTATTATTGGTACGCATCCGCATGTTATTCAACCAGTTGAATGGATAGGGGACACTATTGTCTTTTATTCGCTAGGTAATTTCATTAGTGCTCAATATCAGAACCAGGGAACATGTACTTATTATAAATGTATGGTTGGTTTAATGAGTTCATTAGATATTACTAAGACTGTTGATAATGGTGAAGTATCAATTAAAATTGATAATATTCAAAATGAATTGATTTATACATATTATACTGGATGGCGTTATTTTAAAGTAATTCCGTTCTCAAATGAAGCCATTAAAGATCATTTATATGGCTATAAAGATGTTTATAATACATATGCAAAAATAATTGCTTCTGAAGATGAAAGAATCAAAACTGTACCACTAGTATCTTAGAAAGGATGATTTTATGGAAATCGTAAATAGACAAGCTAGTCACAATTATTTTATTACCGATACCATTGAAGCTGGCATTGCCTTGACCGGTACTGAGATAAAATCAATTAGAAATGGTAAATGTAATATTAAAGATAGTTATGCCATTATTAAAAATAATGAAGCCTATCTTCTAAATGCTCATATTGCCATCTATGAACAAGGTAATATCTTTAATCATGAAGAAACTAGAACTAGAAAATTATTGCTTCACAAAAAAGAGATCTTAAAATTAAATGATAAAGTTACCTTGGAAGGATATACTTTGATACCATTAAAAATTTATTTTAAGAACGGCTTAGCTAAAGTATCATTAGGTGTTTGTAAGGGTAAACACACTTATGATAAGAAAGAAACCTTAAAAGAAAAAGATATTGCTAGAGAACTAGCAAAAGAAAATAAATATAAGTAAGGAGAAATAAAAATGTATAATGAAGAAAATAATAATTTTTCAAACAATCAACCAACACCATCTACGCCAGTAAATAATACTCTGACTGGTAAATACAAACTAACATTAAACAGAAAGAAAGATTTTGTCGGAGCACTAGTTGGTTGGAATGTATTTATTGATAATGAGAAAGTAGGAAAATTAAAGAATGGCGAAACGATCATCTTAGATGTAACTAGTGGTAATCACATCATATCTTTTAACAAAACAAATCCAATCAATATTCAAATTAATGGTGATACATTTGCTGATGTTGTAATGTATAGTACCAATAATTTTGGCATAGATAATATTAATGGACAAACTAATAACACTGTACCAGTTGCCAATGTTGAGAAAAGTAAAAAAAGTGCTAATTCATTATTTATAACTTCGATAGTTCTATCAATAATATCAATCATAGGAATATTTGCATTTGGTTTTTATATCAAAGAATGGTTTTTTGCTTTAATTATTGGCTATGGAATTATTAATTTAAGTGGCTTAAAGAAATTAAATGATCCAGAAACAGTTAAAAAAATACGTGAAAAAACTATTGCATCTATGATTATAGCGGCAATAATGATTATCATAACAATATACATTTCCGTTAATTTTGGACAATAATAAATATCGATAATTGAGAAAATTATCGATTTTTCTTGAATATATCGACTTTTTTTGATATAATCTAGTTGTCATGTTGAAGGGAGGGATAAAAAATGTCTACAATCGTTAAGAATAATAACTTGGAATTTGCCTTGAAGAGATTTAAAACTGAGACTGCTAGAAGTGGCACCCTTTCTAAAGCTAGAGAAAGAGCTGACGGTTATAAAAAACCTGGAGTTCGTCATAGAGAAGAAAAGAAAATTAATACCATTAATTCAAGAAGAAATAATAAAAACAAATACTAGGAGTGATTAATATGACTTTATCTGAAAAAATAAATAATGACATGATTAGTTACATGAAAAGTAAAGATAGTTTTTCACTTGGTGTAGTAAGAATGGTAAAAGGGGCTATCCAATTAGAAAAAATCAATCTTAAACGTGAACTAAATGATGATGAAGTAGTAGCAGTAATTGCTAAACAAATAAAAATGCGTAATGATTCAATTAGCGAGTTTGAAAAAGCTAATCGTAATGATTTGGTTGAACAATATCAAAAAGAAATTGAATTATTAAAGCAATATATGCCTGAACAATTATCTGATGAGGATATAAATAAGATAATTGATGAGGCTTTTGCAAGTATCAATCCAACTGGTCCTAAAGATATGGGCCTAATAATGCGTGAAGTATCACCAAAATTAAAGGGTAGAGCAGATATGGGAAAAGTAAATGCCCTTATCAAAGATAAACTTGCAAATCTATAATTTATTGGTATCACCTATAGGATATCTAGTAATCACTTACAATACAGAATATTAGATATAAAAAACCATCCTATAGATGATATAGCGTGTTTAAACACGAGAAAAGCAATGTAACCACACATTGCTTTTTATTTTGTTAAAACTTTTTTCTTAACTTTTTCATTAATCATATCTAATACTTTAACATTAAAGTTATCGTTAATTGGATCGACATTTGTTATTTTTACTAATAATTTTGTTCCAATTTTTAAATGTTGCCCCGTCGTTCTGTCGTAGTAGCGTTTTCTTTTGCTATCATAACCTAGAATATTTTTTAAAACATGACTATCAAAATATGTTTCAACACCCTCTAATCTAATTTTGATGTTACTGCCAATTTCTGTAATTGTAGCTTCATAAACGGCATCTTTATTCCTTGAAAGCATTTTTAATATTTGTCTTCTTTCAGCAATCATTTCAGCCATATCAGCTTGTCTTTCCATTTTAGAAGCATGTTCACATAATTCTTTTAAGGTGCTCTCTAATTCTTTCAAATATTCCAGTGTTAGTTTATCGGGTTTCATAAAGATCAAATCAATCATTGTGTGAACCAACAAATCAGCTAGTCTTCGAATAGGGCTAGTAAAATGTAGATAAGCCGGTAGACCTAAGGCATAGTGGCCAAGATTCTCGGTCGCATATCTTGCTCTTTGCATCGTCATAACTAACATTTGACTAATGATTGGATATTCTTCATAAGTACTAAGAATTTGTAGTATTTTTTGCAATGCTTTTGGATTCTCAACATCAGTTATCGGTTTAATATGAAAGCCCTCTTTATTAAGTTTATCAATTACGGCATTAACTTTATATAAATCAGGAAATTCATGAATTCTAAAGACGGTAAACATATCCATATTGATAAACCAATTAGCAACTGTTTCATTGGCTCCAATCATTAAGTTTTCAATAATCTTTCTACTAATACTATTTTCTTTATTAGCGACGCTCTTAATCGTGCCATCTTCATTATAGGTAATTGATAGTTCCGTATTGGCAAAATTAATTTTACCATTTTCTAAGACATAGCGTTTTTCTAATCGAACGGCGGCATCATAAAGTAGATACAACGTTTTCTCAAATTTTTCATATCCTGGAACCATCTTATTATGCATAATTATTTCATCGACATCTTCATATGTCATTTTCTTTTTAGAATTGATTACTGAATATTGAATATCATAATTAATAATATTACCATCTTTATCGATATCGATAATGACTGTTTTGGTAAGCCTATCACTATTTGGATTTAATGAACATATCCCATTTGATATTACATGATGTAACATATGAAAAACCGAATTATTCATATATAAACTAGTTGTTTTTTCACATGCTCTTTCAAATAGTTTTGAATTGGATTTAACATAATGGGAAACATCAGCAATATGAACATATACTCTAATAATATTATCATCAAGCATTTCTGCAGAGACACCATCATCCATATCTTTGGTATTAGCACCGTCGATGGTGAAACATAATTGTCCACGATAATCAGTTCTATCCTTCATTTCATCTTCAGTAACATAAGTTGGATAATTATCTAACTCTTTTAAATAATTTTCGTCATAATTATTATCAAAACCATAATTAAAAGCAATGGCTATATCATCGATTAAAGGATCATCTTTTCTACCAATTTTTCCTAAATAAACAGCTTCTGGGATATCATTCATATTTTCAGGATCAATATTAACCATAATGATATCACCATCTGATAAATTTTCTAAAATATTGTGATTAAACTTAAAAGCGATATTACTGTGAAAAGGAATTACTTGCTTTTTACCATCAATTTCTTTAATTTCACATGTCATCTTTCCTAATGGGCGATGCACAATTGATACGATCTCAGCTTCATCATTATTAATTCTAAAAGTAACAACATCATTTAAAATTACATCATTAAAAAAATTAGATGCTACCGTAATTTTTTCGCCGTTATAGAAAATGTATTTTCTTCCACTTGAAGAAACTGTAATGTTGCCAATACATAAATCTTCTGGGAAAAGATAATATCTATTTTCTTTTTGGAAAATTATCCCATCTAATTTTAATTTTAATAAGATATGTTCTAGTTCATCTTTATTAATATTAATTTTATTCATTAAATTTTTAAACGTTAATTTGCCACTATTTTCTTTAATGATTGTTAATATTTTATCTTCCATCATATTTCCCCTAAACACAACTATATTAAGTATAGTTAAATAATGATAATAAATCAACCCACTTTACAAAAATTTGATAATTAATCTTAACAAATTAAAAAAAATATGGTAGAATTTAAATGTAGTGTAAGGAGGTACATTATGAGATGTGTGGGTACAGTGGTTAGAGGAATTAGAACTCCAATCATAAAAGAAGATACTGATTTAGTTGCAACCGTAATTGATTCGGTCATGAAAGCAAAAGAGAATGAAGGGTTTGAATTTAGAGATCGTGATATCATTGCCATAACTGAAGCAGTTGTCGGAATATCTGAAGGTAATTATGTTTCAGTTGATAATATTGCTAAATTTGTTACTAATTTATTTCCAGAAAAAGAAGTTGGCTTAGTTTTCCCAATTTTAAGTAGAAATCGTTTTTCCATGATTTTAAAAGGTATTGCTAGAGGTATGGATAAAATAACAATGCTATTATCTTTCCCTAAGGATGAAGTCGGTAATAGTATTATGAATAAAGAAGATTTACTTAATTCACCATTTGGTTTTGGTGATATTATCAGTGAACAAGATTATGAAAAATATTTTGGTAAATTTGTTCATCCATTTACGGGAATCAATATGGTTAAATTCTATCGTGAATTAATTGAAAGTGAAAATTGTAAAGCAGAATTTGTTTTCTCAAATGATGAAACAGATATTTTAAAGTATACGCATAACGTTATCAATTGCGATATTCATACAAGATATGAAACAAAAGCTAAATTAAAAGAAAAAGGAGCTAATGTTTATGGTCTATATGAAATTATGAATAAACCAATTGATGGCTCTGGTTTTAATCCTGATTATGGTTTGTTAGGTTCTAATAAATCAACTGAAGAACGATTAAAACTATTCCCTAAAACTGGTCAAACAGTTGTTGAAACAATTCAAAAGAAAATGAAGGAATTAACCGGTAAAAATATTGAAGTTATGGTCTATGGTGACGGAGCTTTCAAAGATCCTGTCGGTGGTATTTGGGAATTAGCCGATCCGGTTGTATCCCCAGCCCATACTAAAGGCTTAGATGGCACTCCTAACGAAATAAAATTAAAATATATTTCTGATAATGTTTATGATAATTTGCGCGGTGAAGAATTAGCCGAAGCAATTAGAAAAGAAATAAGAGCTAAACAAAGTAATCTAACAGGTTCAATGTTATCTCAAGGCACCACTCCAAGAAGATTAACTGACTTAATTGGCTCATTATGTGACTTAACGAGTGGTTCTGGTGATAAAGGTACACCAGTTGTCTTCATTCAAGGTTACTTTGATAATTACGCTGATTAAGGAGGAAATATGGATAAGAAAAAACTATTATTTATTATTGGTATAATTTTAATTGTTATTCTTGGTATTATTGCTATTAATATGAGTAAAAAGAGTAAGGAACTAGAAGTAATTGACGAATTAAATGAAAATATTTTAAAAGATACCATAATTGATAATATTAGTATAACTGATCAATCCGTAATTACAAGAGATGGTTTATCAACTTTTATGGCTAATGTCACAAATAAGGGTAACGATACAATACATGTTGATAATTTATATATCGTCTTTACTATTGATGGCGAAGAAATTGAAGCTTTAGTTATCAGTAATAGTGATATTGATTCAAATCAAATAGTACCAATAAGCTTAGTTTTTGATCGTGATATTTCAAAAGCCACCAAAGTTGATTATAAAAACATAAAAGATTAAGAAGTAGTTTAATAAACTATTTCTTTTTTTTAAATTTTTGATGTATAATTAAAATAAGGAGAGTATACATATGGTAGCAATCGAAGACTATAAAGTTAATCCTAAACAATCCATTATCGATGATTTAGCCATTCAAATAGTCTATATTCCATTAGTAAGTAAAATGGGATATGTCTATAAAGAAATTGTTCAATCAGGTGATTATGTAACGATTGGTATGCCTATCGGTAAAAATAATATTTCCGATATTCCTTTGTTGTCTTCAGTTAGTGGTATCGTCTTAGGATTTGAAGAAAAATATTTAGCAAATGGTAACCCTGTTAAATGTCTTGCTATCGAAAATGACTTTAAAGAAAAATACCAAGATAAACCAGGTAAAATTAAAGATATTACCAAGTATTCAAAAGAAGAATTTATCTATCTCTTAAAAAAAAGCGCCATTACTGGAATGTCTGGTTCTGGATTTCCCACCTATATCAAGTATGAAACTGATAAACCATTAAAATACTTAATTGTCGATGGGGCTGAATGTGAAATATATGCTTCTTCTGATAGTGCTAGAATGTACAATAATCCCGAAGATATTTTAGAGTGTATTGATGCAATCTTAGAAATAATGGAGATGGATAAAGCATATATTGCGATAAATGAAAAGAATGAAGTAATAATTCATAAATTTTTAAAATATATTAATAGTTATCCCAATATTAAAATATATCCCCTTGAAGATGGATATCCGAATGGATATGAAAGATATTTAGTAAATGAAATATTAGGACTTACTTATGATAAATTACCAATTGAAGTAGGGGTAATCAACGAAAATGTATCGACGATATATGCTATTTACGAAGCCCTAAAATATCATCAACCATTAACCGAAAGAATTGTTACTATTAGTGGTAATGGTATTGAAAAACCCGCTAATTATCTCTTGAAAATAGGAACAAGCTTTGAAGAAATATTAAAAGCAAAGAATCTTGAGAAAGATATTAAAAAACCATTAATTATCGCTGGTGGAGCGATGATGGGAACATCCATTCCTAGTGATGAATTAGTAGTTACGGCAGACACTAATTGTATTTTAATTATGGAAGATACGAATGAAAAACCAACTGAATGTATCAAATGTGGTAAATGCAGTGAAGTATGTCCCATGAATTTAATTCCATCTTTAATTATTGATAATCCAAAAGATAAAGATAAATTAAAAATTGATAAATGTATTAATTGTGGTTTATGTTCTTATGTTTGTCCTTCTAAAATTGAAGTAAGAGAAATTATCAAAAAGATTAAGGAGGGTAAAGATGACTAAATATGAAGTAAATCAAAAAGTATATATCAAAGCAAGCAATGATAGTCATATCATCATATCAAGATATACCTATACCTTAATTGCTTTTACCATTCTTTCATTAATTATTAATGCCTTCATCGGTAATGAAATTCTACCCACAGTTAAAAATTTAATCGTATCTTTAGTATTTACTAATACTTTTCTTTGGCTTATAAACATAATAAAAAAAGAATATCAACTTAAGAAAGTACTTATTGATGATAAAGGTCTTGTTATTGGGTTTATTTTAGGCATATATCCAAACAAAAATCTTGCCATTTTACTAATTGCTATTACAGTAACAATTATAATTAAACAAATAATAAAAAAATCAAAATTATCAGCTCTTTTACTTGGTATATTAATCATTGTTGTCTATAATACATACAAATTAGGAACATATAATCTAACACCATTAATATATGCTAGAAATACTGAATATACTGTTTCATTTAATGAACTATTAACATATGGTGGCGGAATTCTAAATTATCTCTTTGGATTAAATTATCTAGCACCATTATTATCGCTGATGATATTTATTTATCTGTTTTATAAAAAAAGTATTAAATACAATATTGTAATATACTATCTATTAACTGTTTTTCTAATGCTTTTGGCATTCTGCGTCACTAAAAAATGTTTATGGTTAGCCTTTCTTGAGTTTACCACTAATGGATTATGTTTTCTAACAATTTATGTCTTAGCAGATTATCAAAATAGTCCAACAATTGGCGAAACTGGTATGTTATATGGTATCTTAATTGGAATAGTA
>ONWZ01000075.1 GCA_900321645.1 uncultured Eubacteriales bacterium
TATATAATATTGGATTAGTACCATCAAAAGAAATGTTGTGGACTAGAGTTAGTCATGGAATGGTCCTTGGTTCTGATAATCAAAAAATGAGTAAATCAAAGGGAAATGTTATTAATCCAGATGACATTGTCAGTGATTATGGAGCAGATGTACTTAGATTATATGAAATGTTTATGGGTGATTATACCCAAGATGCGCCATGGAGTACAAGTTCATTAAAAGGATGTAAAAGATTTATCGATCGTGTATATCGTTTAAAAGAAAGATTAAATAATGAAGAAGGATATACGAAAGATTTAATAGCTATTCAGAATAAGACCATTAAAGGTGTAACATATGATTTTGAACGAATGGGTTATAATACTTATATTTCAAAATTGATGATCTTGACGAATGCTTATGAGGAAAAAGATTCAATTACGAAAGATGATTATCGCTTGCTACTAATATTATTAAATCCAGTAGCTCCACATTTAACGGAAGAATTAAATCAAGAAATGGGATATGATTTAATTTCAAATGCTACTTGGCCAGTATGTGATGAATCTAAACTTGTTGAAGATACTCATGAAATCGCTGTCCAAGTAAATGGTAAAGTAAGAGGAACAATAACTATTAGTAATGGTGAAAGTGAAGAATCTGTTAAAGAAAAAGCTTTAGCTTGTGAAAATGTTAAAAAGCATTTGGAAAACTTAGAAATAATTAAAATAATGGTTATTAAAAACAAGATTGTAACAATTGTTGCAAAATAGAAGTGCATAAAGCGCACTTCTTTTTTTGAAAAACATTAAATAATAGTTTTTTATTCTTGTGAATAAAAATATATTATGATAAAATATATATAGGTAAGGTGATTATATGGAAAAGGATGAAATTAAAAAGATAATTCGCGAAATTAGTGAAAGTATGCGTAGTAAAGGATATGATCCAGTTAATCAAATAGTTGGTTATTTCATTAGTAATGATTTAGGTTATATTCCTGATTTTGATGACAATCGTAACAAAATGGCGACAATCGATAGAACGATTTTGCTTGAAAGCATGCTTGAGGAATATTTAAAATGAGATGTTTAGGCTTAGACCTTGGAAGTAAGACGCTTGGAATAAGTATTAGTGATGCAACTAATACGATTGCTAGTGTCTATACGACACTTTATTTTAAGGATGAGAATTATGATAGTTTAATTTTACCGCTTAAGGAAATAATAGATAAGGAAAAGATTGACACTTTAGTATTAGGTTTACCTAAAAATATGAATAATACTTTTGGTGAAAGGGCAGTAATTACCTTAGAATTTAAAAAGAAATTGGAAGAAGCTTTTGCTTTAGAAGTAATTATGGAAGATGAAAGACTTACTTCAGTAATATCAAATAATGTATTAATAAAAGCTGATGTGTCAAGAAAAAAAAGGAAAAAGAAAGTCGATGGCATGGCGGCAGTAATTATTTTACAAGGATATTTAGATAAGATTAGATAGGGAGAGTGTTATGAGAGAAAAACAAAAATTTATTGTTTTAGATGATAAAGGAAAACAAATAGAATGTGAACCATTATTTACATTTGAATCCGAGGAAACAAAAAAGAATTATGTTGTGTATACTGATAATTCAAAAGATAAAGATGGAAATGTTAGGGTATTTGCTTCAATTTATGAAGTAACTGATAAGGGTAATAAACTATTACCAATTAAAAGTGAAAAAGAATGGAAGATAATTGAGACCATTCTTGAATCTATTCAAGAGGAAACAAAGAAAGCAGAAGGAAATTAGGAATGAAGAAGTATAAAACAATTATGATAATCCTAGTGATTCTTCTCGTAGGAATTTTTGTTGTGGCTGTTACTTATAATTGGGCTATATCACCGGTATCTAAAAAAAGTGATCCAGTAACAATTACTATTAAAGAAGGAAGTACGCCATATACAATCGGTGACACTTTATATGAAAATAAATTAATTAAAAGTAAAAAAGTATATAAGGTTTATGTCAAAGTAAACGGTATAAAAGATATTAAAGCTTCAACTTATGAACTTAATCGCAATATGAGTTTAAAAGAAATCATGGACACTTTAGCAGCGGGTAATGCTTATAATCCCAATGAAATTAGGATTACTTTTAAGGAAGGATTAAATGTTAGAAAGATAGCTCGATTAATTGAAGAAAAAACGAATAATAGCTACGATGATGTTATTAATTTAATGGCTGATAAAGAGTATATTGATAGTCTAGTTAATAAGTATTGGTTTTTAACAGATAGTGTTAAAAATTCAAAGATATATTATCCACTTGAGGGTTATTTATTTCCAAATACATATGCCTTTTTAAATAAAGATGTAACGGCAAAAGAAATAATTGAAACAATGTTAGATGAAATGGATAAACAATTAACTCCTTATAAGGATAAAATAACTGATAGTAAATATAATGTTCATGAACTTTTAACATTGGCATCAATTGTTGAACTTGAAGGAGCAAGTGCTGATGATAGAGCAAGTGTTGCTGGGGTATTTTATAATCGTCTTAGTGATGGCTGGGTACTTGGTAGTGATGTAACAACATATTATTATTTAAAGATTGATGACTTTAAACAATCACTTAATGGTAATCCAAAACTATATGATTGCGATCATGCTTATAATACAAGATGTACAAGCTATGTTGGGTTACCAATTGGACCAATATCTAATCCGGGTAAAGAATCAATTGAGGCAACGATTAATTATACTAAACATAATTATTATTACTTCGTAGCGGATTGTAAAGGAAAAACATATTTGAGTAAGACATCAAATGAACACTATAATACAATTCAAAGATTAAAGAATGAAAATAATTGGTGTGCATAAAAACTTCTTATGAAGTTTTTTTCTTGTTAAATAGATGTAAAATTAAAAAATGTGATTAAATAA
>ONWZ01000034.1 GCA_900321645.1 uncultured Eubacteriales bacterium
AATCTAAATGATTTTAAATTATTTGTTAAAAATAATCCCACATTTGCTAACTATATTAAAGATGGTCGTATGACTTGGCAAAAGTTTTATGAATTATATGATATGTATGGTGAAGATTCTTCAGTTTGGGATGAATATAAAGAAATAACTACTAAGAAGAGTACAACATTAAATGATATCGTTAATCTAGCTAAAAATATTGATCTTGATAAATTTCAAGATGGCATTAATTCACTAAGTAAAGCGGTCGGTCTATTTAGCGATCTCTTTGCCAGTAAAGATGTAACTAATGATACTTATAAACCTAGAGCTATTTACCGAAGGTTTGATGATTAATGAAATTAGATACCATCATGAAAATTAATAGTAATCCTTTAGAAAAACAATTTTTAAGAGAACACTCTTATTGGTATAAATATCTAAATCGTAGTGATATATTCTACCAAGATTTTATTAAAGATATGAAAGAAAAATATAAATTGACAACGGCTGACAAACTAAATAAATTGTCAAATGATATGACGATGCTAAGGACATTTCTTGAAGTCTTAAAATAATTATGTTATGATATTTTTAGGTGAAATTATGAGTGAAATAACGATTGCAACTTATGATTTTTTAGATGCTCTAGATAAATCTGACATAATCAAAAATCTGACTAAATATAAAAATAAATTATTAAAAAATAAATTTTTACTAAAGGAAATCAAAGAAACCCAAGAAATAAAAGATAATAAAATAATAATAACTAAGCGAAAAGAAATCTATAATAATCCCGATTATCAAAAGTATATGGAGTATTATAATGAACTATCGCTGATAATTATGAAAATAAATAAACAATATATGAAGTATACGAAGGAGCATACTTGCCATGAGTAATGAATACTATTTTGATATCGCTGATTCTTTATTTAATATATTTAGTTCCGATAATTTAACTAATATCGTCACTAAATATCAAATCAATAAATATTATGAATTAAATCAAATTCATTCGACAATTGTTAACATAGTTAATGATCATTATCAAAATAAACTTGATGGCGATGCGATGATAACTAATTTAAAGAATGTGGCTTTAATTATTAAAACTGCCGATTGTATCCCAATCATTTTATATGACTCGAAAAAGCAAGTTTTAGCAGTTGTTCATTCTGGATGGAAAGGCACTTTAAATAGTATCGTCAAAGAAGCGATTAAAAAAATGATAGCAATATATCAAGCAGACGTTAAAGATATTAAAGCTTATCTATATCCTTCAATTAGAAAATGTCATTTTGAAGTAGATGAAGATGTCTATAGAGAGTTTAAAGATAAAATAAAAGACATAGCGACATATACATCAAAAAAGAACGATAAATACTATATTGATTTACAAAATATCGTTGTTAATGATTTACAAAATAGTGGCATAACTAATATTAAAGACACTAATATATGTACATATTGTCATCATGATAAATTTCATTCATACAGGTATAATCATACCAATCAAAGAAATTATTTAATAGCCATGATAAAGGAGTAATAATGAAAGTAATAAGCGGAACCTTAAAAGGAAGAAAAATTGAAGGTTATGATATTGAAGGTACTAGACCTACCATGGATCGTGTCAAAGAAAGCCTTTTTGCCATGATTCAAGATAATATTAAAGATAGCATTGTCTTAGACTTATTTGCTGGTTCTGGTGGGTTAGGTATTGAAGCCATCTCTAATGGAGCAAATATGTGTTATTTTATCGATCATAACAAAGAAGTTATCAAAGTATTAAATAACAATATTAATAATTTAAATATTAAAGATAAATCAAAAGTAATCTTATCAGACTGGAAAAAATTCTTAAACGATAGTGCTATTAACAATTTAAAATTTGATCTTATCTTCGTAGACCCTCCATATGATTATGATGTCTATGAAAAAATTTTAGAGAAAGTATCAACCTTAAATCTATTAAAACAAAATGGTTTAATTATCTTAGAGCATGCCAATTTAAAACTAAATGATAAATATAATAATCTTATTTTATATAAATCAAAAAAATATGGTGCAAAATCTGTCAATATTTATAAATTAAGTTGACAGTTTTTTTTAAATATGCTATATTTTAATTAAATAGAGGAGGAGTAAAATGAAAAAATTAAATAGAAAAGGATTTACATTAGTAGAATTATTAGCAGTTATCGTTATCTTGGCAATTGTCGTAGGTATCGCATTAACGACTGTATTACCAACATTAAAGAAATCTCGTCAAAATGCCTTTGATTTAACAGCTAATACAGCTGCAGATTATTTTGAAAAACAATACTCATTATATTTGATTGGCGAAAACACTTATGAATTTACTACTGATAATTTGACGAAAACTAATAATATGACAGATAATGATTATCAAGCTGCTGGTTTAAAAGCAGATAATTATCAGTCAGGAACAGGAACATGGGAAATTAATGAAGAAACAGCAAGGGCATGTGTTATATTATACCCAAGTACTGATGGCCAATACTATGATGCTACAGGGCCAGCTAAATCAGATGGATGTGGTGATTAAAGACTAGCAATAGTCTTTTTTATTTGGTATAATTTAATTGGTGATATTATGAATAATGATTTAATAATTGGCTCTCATGTTGGTTTTTCTTCTAAAAATCAATTAGTGGGTAGTGTCGAGGAAGCCTTATCCTATGGCGCTAATACCTTTATGTTTTATACTGGAGCTCCTCAAAACACCTTAAGAAATCCTATTAGAAAAGAATATACTGATGAAGCATACAAACTAATGAAAGAACACAATATTGACTTGTCTAATGTAGTAATTCATGCTCCATATATTGTTAATTTAGGTAATTTAGAGAACTTTGATTTTTCCGTTAATTTCTTAAAGGGAGAATTAGAACGTGCTAATACATTAGGTATAAAGAATGTTGTTTTACATCCTGGTGCTAGTGTTTCATATGATAGAGATACTTCCATTAAAAGTATTATTGATGGCTTGAACATAATCCTAGATAATAATTTAGATGTAACTATATGCTTAGAAACAATGGCTGGTAAAGGTACTGAAATTGGTAAAAATATTAGTGAATTAAAAACAATTATTGCTGGCGTTAAATTTAAAAATAAAATAGGGGTATGCCTTGATACTTGTCACTTAAATGATAGTGGTATAGATTTAACTAAATTTGATGAATACTTAGCTGAATTTGATAAAGAAATAGGAATTAACTATATTAAAGTAATTCATATTAACGATTCTAAAAATGAAATTAATTCTCATAAAGATAGACATGAAAATATTGGCTTAGGAACCATTGGTTTTGATACCTTAATTAAAATTATTTATGATGAGAGATTCAAGGATATTCCTAAGATATTAGAAACTCCATATGTAACAGAAAATGATGAATCTAAAGAAAAAATCTATCCCCCATATAAATATGAAATAGCTATGATTAGAAATAAACAATTTGATAAAAATTTATTAGACAAGATAAGAAATAATTAACTTATCTTGTTTTTATATTTATTATATAATTCTAATAATTTATCATATACTTCATCACTCAAATCATCTTTTATTTCATCGATCACATCTAATGTATCATTAAGTATCCTTTCTGGATATTTTTTTATATAGGCATAGATTAAATCTAATTCATTATCTTTAATACTTATATCTTGTTTACTCGCATACTTAACAATATCATCTTTGGTTAATCTTTCCATATATTTTAAAATTATTAATTTGTTCATAATGTATATTATGATAATTATTTTCAAATATGCTATAATAATAATGATAGAAAGGATGAGATTATGAGTCTAATTAAACATAAATATATTAATCCCAAAGCAAAATATAAATTGCCTAAAAGTAAGTCTCATTCTGTAAATAAACCAATTAATAAAAAAGTAAAATCGCAAAATAAGGATTTAGATATTATTATTTCTAAAAGATATCTTTTAATCTCGACGATAACTATTATTTTATTTGTTGTCATTATCGGAAGATTATTTCAATTACAAGTTTTGGATACTGATCAATATAAAGAAAGATTAGTTATTTCAACTGAAAAAACAATCGAAGGAAATAGTGCTCCTAGAGGAAGAATTTATGACCGTAATTATAAATTGCTTGTCGATAATGAAGCAAAGAAGACTATTTATTATAAAAAAGAAAGTGGTGTAACTCCTCAAAAAGAAATAGAATTAGCATATACTATCGGAGAACTAATCGATGTTGATTATTCTAAATTAAGTGAATATCGCTTAAAAGCTTTCTATTATATAAATAACAAAGAATTATGTAAAAAGAAAATCACTAATAAAGAATGGAATTTATATAAAATAAGAAAACTAAATGATATCGATATCGAGAATCTTATTCACGAAAGAATTACCGAAGAAGAATTGGCTAAATATAATGAAAAAGATTTGGAAGCAGCTTACCTTTATTATCTTATGAATCGTGGTTATTCCTATACTGAAAAGATTATTAAAAATCAGGATGTAACTGAAAAAGAATACGCTATGATTAGTGAGAATATTTCATCATTACATGGTTTTAATACAAAATTAGATTGGGAAAGAATATACTTATATGGTGATACTTTTAAATCTATTTTAGGAACTGTTTCATCTAATACCCAAGGTATCCCCAAAGAATTGGTCGAAGACTATCTAAAAAAAGGCTATAGTTTAGATGACAGGGTCGGAACTAGTTATTTAGAATATCAGTATGAAGACTATTTAAAAGGAACAAAACCAGTCTATAAAATCGTTAATAATAATTATGAACTCTTACATCAAGGTAAAAGAGGTAATGATATTGTTTTAACTATCGATATCGATTTACAAAAGTATTTAGAAAGTGTCTTATCGGAAGAAGTAAAGAATGCCAAAGGAGAACCTAATACCAAATACTATAATCGTTCCTTTGCTGTCATTGCTAATCCTAATACCGGTGAAATCTTAGCCATGTCTGGTAAACAAATCAAAAATGGTAAAATCATCGATTATACGCCTGGTATTGTTACTTTGCCAGTAACACCTGGTTCAATTGTCAAAGGAGCTTCAATGATGGTTGGCTATAAATATGGAGCAATCGATATTGGCAGTGTCCAAAGAGATGAATGCATAAAAATTAAAAATACTCCTCAAAAATGTTCATGGAGAACCATGGGTGATATCAATGATTTATATGCCTTAAGATACTCTTCAAATGTTTATCAGTATAAAACAGCCATAAAAGTAGCTAAAGGCAATTATCGCTATGATGAACCATTAAAAATTGATACTTCTGCTTTTGAAAAATATCGTGATATGTATGCTTCATTTGGCCTAGGTGTTAAAACGGGTATTGATCTCCCTGTTGAATCTTTAGGCTATTCAGGTACATCCAAATTACCGGGTCATTTATTAGACTTTTCAATCGGTCAATATGATACTTATACCCCAATTCAATTATCACAATATATTAGTACTTTAGCGAATGGTGGTACTAAATATAAACCATATCTTTTAAAAGAAGTTTATGTTCCACCAGTTAACGAAAAAGACGTTCTAGGTGAATTAATCTATGCTACTGAAAAAGAAAAAATGGGTGAAGTCGATATTGATAAAAAATATATTGAAAGAGTAAGATTAGGCTTCCATCAAGTAATCACCGATGGTATTGGTGGAGGTTTTATGGGGGATTATTACAATACAGCTGGTAAAACTGGTACTAGTCAAAGCTTTATCGATACCAATAATGATGGTAAAGTTGACACTGAAACTATTTCTACATCTTTTATTGGTTATGCTCCATATGATAACCCTAAAATGAGTATTGTCGTCGTATCACCCGATATTAGTCTTCCTAATTCAGGATACCAAAGTGCTATAACTAAAAGAATATCCGCTAGATTAGTTAACAAATATTTTAGTTTATATTAAGAAAATAGTTGTACTAACTAAAAAAAGTATGTTATAATACACTTGACGTTTTTTAAGGAGGTGCACTATGGCAAAGAAAAATGAAAATAGAGTTTTAGTGCCTTTAATTTGTGAAGACTGCAAAACTCAAAATTACACCGTAAGTAAAAATAAAAAAAATACGACAGAAAGATTGGAATTAAATAAATACTGTCCAAAATGTCGTAAGAACACTACTCATAAAGAAAAGAAATAATAGGAAGGTGAATATTTATGATAAATGTAAATGATTTTAAAACAGGTCAAACAATTACTTATGATGGTAATTTATATCAAGTACTTGAATTTAATCATGTAAAACCAGGTAAAGGAGCCGCTATTGTTAAAGCTAAACTTAAAAATTTAAGAACTGGCTCAATTGCTGAATATACTTTTAATGCTGGTATTAAAATACCTACAGCCCATGTTGAAAAAGTAAAAATGCAATACTTGTATGAATCTGGTGGCTCATATGCTTTCATGAATATGAATACATATGAACAAGTAGAATTACAAGCAAGTCAAATCGAAAACGAAAAGAAATTCTTAAAAGAAGGATTAGAAGTATTAATATTCTTTTATGAAGGTGAAATGTTAGGTATTGAATTACCTGAGAAAATTGACTATGTAATTACCGAAACAGAACCAGCGATCAAAGGTAATACCGCTACGAATGCTACGAAAGATGCCATCATCGAAACTGGTTTACTTGTTAAAGTACCATTATTCATTGAACAAGGTGAAGAAATTATCGTATCTACAAAAGATGGTAAATACGTATCAAGAAAGTAATATACTTTCTTTTTTTATGTCCATTTTATGTCAACTTAATTTACAAAGTTAACATGATGTTATATAATTATAATAAGGTGATGATATGAAAAATAAGCCTTCTAAAGTATTAATTGTTCATGATGTTAATGACTTAGAAAAAATAACTAATAATACCAAATATATTAATTTAGATATTACTAATCCTAATCATGAAGTTATTGCTTATTTTTTAGAAAACGGTGAAGGATATATGTATTCTGATATCATCTCTGATGTTATGGGCTATACATATGTAAGTTATGATAAATTTTTTAAAGCTGAAAATATCATCGATATGATATATGCTTCGATGCCTAGTAATTTAAATAAATTAGAAATTGCTAAATATTTATATGTCAGTATTGCAAAATGTGTATCAGCGGATATTAATGCTAACGTGAATAAGAGTGAAATATATAATTTAACTTTGATGAGTACCATTAATAATTTATGGGGAAGTTTAGCGGAAGGGACGGTTACTGATATCAGTGCTTCCAAACTATATTATTATCTATGCCGTAGACTAGATATTGATGTTACCATTTTTATCGATGAAGAAAATAAACAAGCTTTAACTAAACTCTTGATTGATAAGCAGACTTTAGTAACCGATCTTTATGAAGATATTCCCTTTATTTGGTGTAATATGCAAACTAGGTATTTTGCGACTTATAATGATGATGAGAATATCGATAAAAGAATTAAATATCTAAAAAATAAATATCAAGACTATTATCTTGATAAAGCTTTAAAAGATATCGATTATACCAAAGAAGAATGTGTTTATATGATGCTTGATAAAACAAGTGAATTAATCGATATTAATACGATAAAACCAAGCGAATTAAGTGTTATTTATCAGTATCTATTCCACAAATATTGTCCTAACTATAATATTAAAATTAATAATTTATATTTAAATGATGAACATAAGAATCATTTTCTTATAATTAGTTATAATGATCATCATTATAGTTATAATTATAAACAAAGAAGTTTTGTTAGTGTTAAGGATGAAGAAATAATTGATAACTTAAATTTAGGTAAAATTGGTTTATATAAAGATGAATATATTCCAAATATTAATAATTGTTTATAAATTGCTAATAATAAAAGTATATGGGTGATAAAATGAAAAGAAAAAGAATTAAAATTAAATATCTCTTTTTAGGCACCATCGTTATAATTATGCTTATTATAGCAATTTTTTCTTATACTTTAAAACCGGGTAGGGAATTAAATAAATTTGAATCATTTATTAAAGATGT